>JALOPY010000650.1 GCA_025453735.1 bacterium
ATCGCCAGTCACAGAGATTGGAAATTTATAAGGAATATGCCCAGAAATTGCTCGCTGAAAAAAAAGCGTATTACTGTTTTTGTACTCCGGATGAATTAGAGCAGACGCGCCAGGAGAGTTTATCCAGCGGCGACGATGTAAAATACAACCGCAAATGCCTGCATCTCACCGAAGCACAACGACAGGAGTTGTTCGCCCAGGGCAGAAAACCTGCCATCCGGTTTCATGTGCCATCCGGAGCAATCCGGTTCAGCGATCTGGTAAAAGGAGAATTGTCTTTTGAGGGGGATAGCTTTGGAGACTTCGTCATTATGCGAAGCGAAGCAATGCCAACCTATAATTTTGCGGCTGTCGTCGATGATGGTCTCATGCAAATCACCCATGTTATTCGGGGCGACGATCATGTTTCGAATACACCGAAACAGGTCTTGCTTTACAATGCCCTGGGATTTGATTTGCCCGAATTTGCACATATCCCCATGATTTTAGGACCCGATAAAACTCGTTTATCAAAACGCCATGGCGCCACATCGATCGATCATTATCGGTATCGTGGCTATTTGCCCGAAGCGATAATTAATTTTTTAAGTCTGCTCAGTTGGTCATCCATATCAGGGGATGAAATTCTATCGATCGAGCAATTGATCCATGAATTTGATTTCAAACGCATCACCAAATCAGCAGCAGTTTTTGATGTCGAAAAATTAGATTGGATGAATGGCAGCTACATTCGTCAGAGTGATATCGAGCGGTTAGCTTGGTTGGCGCTTCCTTATTTAAAGCAGGCGAATTATCCGATTGAAAATATCGAGAGCGTCAAAAAAATGATGACGATTCTCAAAGAATATGTTGAGCACATGGATCAAATTGCTGAACAAGCAGCGATATTTTTTCAGGATCATGTGTCATTCACCGAGCCGGATGTCAAGATGCTAATCCGGAAAGATAGCTCACAGCGGGTATTTTGGTCATTCCTTCGGGAACTGAATTCAAGAGATGTTTTGAATGCTGATAATTTCAGAGCCATGATGAAGACCGTTCAAAAGGAGACGGGCGAAATGGGCAAAGACCTCTGGATGCCAATTCGAGCTGCGTTGACAGGCAAGCTGCATGGTCCGGAATTGCCGCATATCGCGGAAATTTTGGGTCGCGAAAAATGTCAGAAGTTTATCAAGAGCGCAATTGCCAATTAGTCTGCACTGATTCCAAACGCCAACTAGCGGATGGAATTAGTCGATCAATTATTTTTTGCTCTGCAGAATTAAACCTAAACAAATATAACGTGCTGTAGGATATTATGAACGAAACAAGAATTGAAGAACGAGATATGAAAAAGAACGAAGATGATAATAATTCCAAATCAGAACCCGGCAAGGTCATCCACTTCATTCGAGAAATTATTCGGGATGATTTAAAAACGAGCAAGTATGAAGGCAGGGTTCATACCAGGTTTCCCCCGGAACCGAATGGCTATCTCCATATCGGACACGCCAAATCGATTTGCCTGAATTTTGGCTTGGCGCTCGAATTTGGTGGGTTATGTAATCTGCGGTTCGATGATACCAATCCCAGCAAAGAAGAAATCGAATACATCGAATCCATTATCGAAGATGTGCGCTGGCTTGGATTCAGTTGGGATGATCGGCTATTTTACGCATCGGACTATTTTGAACAGATGTATGAGTATGCTGTTCAATTGATCAAGAAAGGCAAGGCGTATGTTTGTGATTTGAACGCCGATGAAATCCGGGAGCATCGCGGAACATTGACAGCGCCTGGCAAGGAAAGCCCATATCGCAATCGGTCCGTAGCAGAAAATTTGGATTTATTTAATAGAATGCGAGCCGGGGAATTTGCTGATGGCTCGCGCACACTTCGAGCTAAGATCGACATGACGTCGGCAAATTTGAATATGCGCGATCCCATTATGTATCGCATTGTTCGAGCAACCCATCATCGGACCGGAGATGCTTGGTGCATTTATCCAACGTATGATTGGGCGCACGGACTGGAAGATTCAATCGAGCGAATCACACATTCCATCTGCACGCTTGAGTTCGAGGATCATCGCCCGCTTTACGATTGGTTTTTGGTAGAGCTGGGAGTTTATCGTTCGCAACAGATCGAGTTTGCGCGTTTGAATTTGAATTACACCCTGATGAGCAAACGGAAGCTGCTCAAACTAGTGAAGGACGGTCATGTTGCAAGCTGGGACGATCCACGAATGCCGACCATTTCTGGTCTCCGCAGACGAGGCTACACGCCAGAAGCGATCCGTGATTTCTGCGAAAGAATTGGGGTGGCAAAAGCCAATAGCATCGTCGATATTGCGCTGCTCGAGCATTGCCTCCGTGAGGATTTGAACAAGCGATCCGTGCGGGTGATGGCTGTTTTGCGTCCATTGCGAGTGGTGATCGAAAATTACCCCGAGGGACAGGTGGAAGAGTTGGAGGCGATCAACAATCCCGAAGATCCCCAAATGGGAAGTCGGAAAGTCCCATTTTCAAAAGTGCTTTATATTGAAAAAGATGATTTCATGGAAAATCCGCCCAAGAAGTTTTATCGTTTGGCGATTGGTCGTGAGGTACGACTGCGGTATGGCTATTACATTAAATGCACTGACGTTATCAAAGATGATAAGACTGGCGAGATTATTGAGCTCGGTATGGCTATTACATCAAATGCACTGAAGTTATCAAAGATAATAAGACTGGCGAGATTATTGAGCTGCGCTGTACGTATGATCCAGAAACGCGCGGCGGTTGGGCGCCGGATGGACGCCAGGTAAAAGCCACCTTGCACTGGGTTTCGGCGAGCCATGCTATTTCTGCTGATGTAAGGTTATATGATCACCTGTTCATTAAAGAAAATCCGGAAGATGTAAACGAAGGTGAAGATTTCACAGTTAATCTGAATCCAGCATCCCTGGAAGAGCTAAAATCCTGCCAGCTCGAGCCCAGCCTGGCTAACGCGAAATCTGGTGATCGTTTTCAATTTGAGCGGTTGGGCTATTTTTGTGTTGATCCCGATTTTTCCGAAGGAAGATTGCGTTTCAATCGAACAGTAACATTGCGAGATACGTGGGCAAAGATTCAGCAGCAGAAAAGTTAATCGAACACGATGCCCCGAATGTAATTTATTGCATCGGAATTTAAAAGTTTGTGTTAGAATTGTTATAGCAAAAACTTACAAGGAGCAGCAGAAGAACCAGAGCATCGCGGAGATTTTTTGAGAGGGATTATCTGGGGTTACAAAACTCCGTTTCAACTCCGCTGACTCTGTTTCTCATTGTAAGGGGATTTTTTCATTAATGCTCCCCCAAAACGGCGCATCTTTGATTTACGAAGCTATGTTCTATTTTCAAAATCATGCTATATTTTTACATGAAACTAACTCAGGTATAAAAAAATGGCGATTAAAATTTTCAATACATTGACAAGGCAAAAGGAAGAACTCATTCCGCTTGAGCCGGGGAAAATACGCATTTACATGTGTGGCCCGACCGTATATGATTATTTTCATGTTGGGAATGCCAGACCTTTTATCCTGTTCGATATTTTCCGTCGCTATTTGAAATACCGCGGATTTGAAGTCAGCTATGTAACAAATTTGACAGATATTGATGATAAAATCATCAAAAAAGCCAATGAAGATAAAGTCTCGACAGCAGTGGTTGCTGAAAATTATACAAAAGCATTTTTTGAGGATACCAAGCGCTTAGGCATTTCGGAAGCGGATGCCTATCCAAAAGCAACCGAAAACATCGCAGGAATTATTTCGTTAATTGAAAAGCTGATGCAAAATGGCCTTGCCTATCAAATTAACGGGGACATCTTTTATGATGTATCCAACTTTAATGGATATGGTAAGCTTTCGGGCAAGAATATCGATGAGCTGGAATCAGGCGCCAGGGTAGAGGTTGACACCCGAAAAAGTGATCCATTGGATTTTGCATTATGGAAAGCCGCGAAACCGGGCGAGCCATTCTGGGAAAGCCCCTGGGGAAAAGGCCGACCCGGCTGGCATATCGAATGCTCCGTGATGTCGATGAAACATCTTGGCGAATCGTTTGATATTCATGCCGGCGGCGTTGACCTGGTTTTTCCGCACCATGAAAATGAGATTGCGCAAAGCGAAGGAGCTACGGGCAAACCGTTCGTCAAATATTGGATGCACAATGGTTTTTTAAATATTGAAGGTGAGAAAATGTCTAAATCGCTCGGCAATTTTTTCACCGTCCGAGAGATACTCGAAAAATATCATCCAGCCGTCATTCGAATGTTTTTTCTATTGAAGCATTACCGCAGTCCCATCAATTTCAGTGAAGATCGAATTTTGGAAGCTCAAAATGCTTTGGAGCGAATTGTTACGACACTGGCAAATATTGATTCGTCATTGGAAGATCGGGAGCTTGGTTCAAGCCAGGCAAATCCATCGTTAGCAGAGTCGATCGATGATCTAAAGCAGGAATTCCTCAATGAAATGGATGATGACTTCAATTCGGCAGGCGCGCTGGCGAAAGTATTTGACCTGGTAAAAGAAGCCAATCTCATCCTGGCTAAGAATAAACTGGAGCCAGCGGAAGCCAGTTCCTTGCTAAAAATAAAACAGACTATTGAAGAATTTGATAGTTTTTTAGGAATTTTATTTTATAAAGAAGCCACAGCATCTTCGATCAAGGAAGCAACGCTCATCAACATGCTAATCGATGTTCGAACCAGATTGCGAGCCGAAAAACAGTGGGCGCTGGCGGATTTTATTCGAGTTGAGTTGGATAAAATTGGAATAGAGTTAAAAGATCGTCCCGATAAAACAACATGGTTTAAGAAAATTACGCAATAATTTAGACGACTGATTCCATCTTCTTGGAGCGATGGTATTAGTTTGTCAATAAATTTTTGCACTAAAAAAAAATCAAACCCTTGATAGCTTCTTTATTATGTCAGGAGCTAGTTATTATTTGTGACTATTTAGTTTGGTTTCTTTTTGCCACGAAGATCACGCCAGTCGGCGGATTCGCCTTCCGGCG
>JALOPY010000651.1 GCA_025453735.1 bacterium
AGCCTGGCGTATCCAGAAAAATAATTTGATGCTCATTCCC
This sequence comes from bacterium, assembly GCA_025453735.1. Classification (GTDB taxonomy): domain Bacteria; phylum Zhuqueibacterota; class Zhuqueibacteria; order Thermofontimicrobiales; family Thermofontimicrobiaceae; genus JALOPY01. Next base: position 41 of record JALOPY010000651.1, read on the forward strand.
GCTCGAAATTCCGAGCACCCTGTGTCTTGTGGTCTGTGGCTTCGGCGTCACGATAGATAACTTTTGTCCCAGCAACGCGTTCATTAATGTTGATTTGCCCACGTTGGGTCTGCCGATTAGTGCCACATAACCTGCTTTGAAGCTCGGGCTAAGTGATTCAAGTATAGGAGGCAATTGTTCACTGTTCATTAATCGGTTTTCCTCCTTCTGCACCTTCCCCGGAATCACCTTTTCGTTTATTTTGATCTTCTTGATTTTCTATAATGTATTCCATGGCTCTTTGTTTATCCTTATTTACTAAATCATGCATCATCACCTGGCTCGTGAATATTCCTCCCGATGTCGTGCCGATCCATTTTTTCTTCAAGGCGATGATAAAAAAGATGATGAGCCCCACGACCAGGGCAAGGAAAATTATCGAACGAATTGGCATTAAAGATTCTCCTTCTAAAATTTATCACAAGATAGCATCTTGTGTGTAAAACCTCAGTCTCGGGTGTATAAACCTGGTTTCTACCAGAAACCAGGTTTGTTGTCCACCTCTAAGTGAGCTTTTACTCTTGTGTTACAAATTTCCTTGATAGTAATATTTATTTGTTTCAGAAACAACCACTCCGGACAACGCCAACAAGCCAATCAAATTGGGCAATGCCATCAGCCCATTGAAAACATCGGCAATCGACCAGACCAGTTCTAATTTTACACCTGCGCCAATAAAAACAACGATGCAAAAAATAATCCGATAGGGTTTCACCCAACCAGGTCCGAATAAATATTCCAATGATTTTTCGCCGTAATAGCTCCACCCCAGCAGCGTCGAATAAGCGAAGAAAATCAATCCGATCGCCACAATGATTCCGCCGCTGTTGCCAGGAAGTCCATGATTGAACGCATGTGTCGTCAATTGGGCGCCATCATAGCCGCTGTTCCAGAGCCCGGACTGAATAATAACAAATCCGGTGAAGCTGCAAACCACGATCGTATCAATAAACGTTTGCGTCATGGAGACCAGCGCCTGGGTAACAGGATTTTTTGTCTGCGCGGCAGCCGCTGCGATCGGTGCGCTTCCCAATCCTGATTCATTGGAAAAAACGCCTCTTGCCACGCCCATTCTGACAGTGACTCGAATCAAAGATCCCAGTGTTCCCCCGACAATAGCATGGGGTGTAAACGCATATTTGAATACAAGGTAAAATGCCTCGGGAATCGCTTGGTAATTGATGATCATCACCAACAGCGCGCCTGCCATATAAAAGACAATCATGAGCGGCACGAGAAACGCAGTGACGCGTCCGATACTTTTTATTCCTCCCAGAATGACCATTGCAGTTGCAATCGCGAGAATTAATCCCGTGATCCAGGGAGCAACGTGGAAGCTCGTTTCCATTGCATCGGCGACCGAGTTGGATTGCACCATATTTCCAATACCAAACGCGGCGATAGAGGCAAAAATGGCGAACAGAGTTCCCAGCCATTTCATTCCCAATCCTTTTGAAATATAATACATCGGTCCGCCGCTCATGGTGCCAAATTCATCGATCTCACGATATTTAACAGCCAGCACCGCCTCGGCATATTTGGTTGCCATGCCGAACAGTCCCGTGATCCACATCCAGAACAGAGCGCCGGGACCGCCAGCCGCAATGGCAGTTGCCACGCCCGCGATATTTCCGGTTCCGACCGTGGCAGCCAATGCGGTCATCAATGCTTGAAAATGGCTGATGTCGCCTTCGGCAGTTCCTTCCTCTTTTCTTTTGATCAAAGCTAAATAAAGGGAATGCCAGAGTCCTCGAAATTGAAGTCCCCGCAATCGAAAGGTTAGAAAGATACCAGTTCCCACCAGCAGAATCATCAATGGCGGACCCCAGACCAGGTCACTAGTTTTCTTGAAAAAAGTAATTAATGCTTGTTCCAAAGTTCCTCCGGTGATTTGTTTTTTGAATTAAAAATTTTGCATGGAAAATATCTAATAATTGGAGATACTCGATTATTGGCAAAAGGAGTGCTGGATTGATGGAGTTCTGGAGTAATGCTTTTTACTCCACCTAAACTCCAATACTCCATTATTCCGATTTTCTTTGTCATAAAAATAATCTCGAAATTAGCTACAACATTACCGAAAGCAAAGTCAATTAATATGCTTTTGCCGCGATAACCCTTCGATACGAAGGCTCGCCACAGAGCAAGCATTTGCCAGCCTCGATGAACGGATTGTCCAGCGGGATACAGCGAATTGTAGCTTTAGTTTCCTCTTGCATTCGATCTTCACACGCGCGCTCGCCGCACCAATGCATCCAGAAAAAGCCGCCGGGCTCCTCGATCTTCTTTTTGAAGTCTTCATACTCATTGATCATATACGTATTATCTTCTCGAAATTTCAACGCTTGTTTGAACAGCGCGTGGTGAATGGCATCCAGCGTCCGATCTATGGTAGCCGTTAACTCATCAATTGGAACCGGAAGTTTTTCGCCGGTATCCCGTCGAACCAAAATCACTTGATTTTTTTCGAAATCTTTCGGTCCGATCTCCATCCGCAATGGCACGCCGCGCTGCTCCCATTCATTAAATTTCCAGCCGGGACGATACCCTTCCCGATCATCAACTTTAAAAGAAAAT
>JALOPY010000652.1 GCA_025453735.1 bacterium
GATGTCGTAGAGATTAACATCAACAGCCCCACCACTCTGGTGCTAATCTCTCCTGGAATGCCCGCAGAAATGGGCGAGCCAATTGAAATCTTCACCACGTTACCATTGTTTCAATGGCATTCCAATGCTACAGAGTTCCGAATTACGGTTTGCGAAAAATTGCCGACCAACAATTCCCCTGCGGATGTCATGAATAATGAGCCCCGCTTGCAGCAGATAGTGCCGCAGAACCAGACCTATTTTCTGTATCCCCCATCCGGTCCGGGAGCGTGGCCGCTTGAAGAGGGAAAAACATACTTTTGGCAGATTGCCGCAATCGCCCAATCCTCAAGTGGTCCCGTAGAACTGCCAGGTGAAATCTGGGCATTCAAGGTTGGCGATACCAGCGGCGGCATGTTTTCGATCGAGCATCAACAGTTGGTCGCTTTTTTAACTTCGTTTTTCGGTGATGGAAAATTGGGTGAGCTGTTTGAAAATGGCGGTGCGCTGGACGGCTTCACCTTTACCGGCGTTATGCTGAACAATGACCGCCCCATGTCGCAAGAAGATTTGCTCGCATTCATCGAGCAGTTGCTTAATAATCAAGTTAGAGTCACAAATTGTGTTGTCGAATAAGTTCTTGAACTCAGCATCCAGGGTGTGAATACGATGAACCGAACCGTTAAATTTATTCTAATTATTTTCCCTCTTTTCCTGACATTATCGGAGTGCTCCTTCTCCCAGTCAAACAATGACATTGCAATTATCCTGAAATCCGTCGGAAAGGTCCGGGTAAAAAAGGATCAGGCTAAAGACTGGAAAGATGGTACCAAAGGCTTGCGCCTTGATTCCGGGGATATTGTGAAAACGCATGATCAGTCGTTAGCTGCAATTCTATTCACTGATGACAAAAGCCTGCTAAAAGTTCGCGATAACTCAACCTTATCGATAGCTGGCAAGCGATCTGATAATTCCGTTGCCAAACGACTGAAATGTGCGCTGGGCAATTTTTGGCTGAACGTAACCCAGCAAAAATCGCAACTGCTGGTTGAGACGCCGTCCGGAGTCGCAGCAGTAAAAGGAACTGAATTCTATGGAATAGTTGATGCAGAAGGCAATACCATTATCATCGTGATCGAGGGGATCGTCCAACTCATGAACAAGCTTGGGGAGGCGTTTGTTAAAGCCGGACAAACCGGACAATTTTCCAAAGAAGGAATTCCTGAAGTGTTCACGACTGATCCCAAATCAATACCAACCTGGGCAAATGATGGAGCGACGGGGAATGATTTGAAGTTCGAATTCCAGGACAGCGAGGGCAATAAAAAGACATTGAAGATAAATTACAAATAAAACTGTAACCATAAATATACTCGTTTAGGGTTAATCTTTCAGCATAAAAAATCATAGTTATTCTGATTCCATCCGCCTAGGCGGATGGAATCAGTATGAACTTCTAAACCTTAATGAGTATAGTTTTAATTGAAATCGACGCGAACATCCGCATTATGGGGGAATGATTTTAAATTCAACGCAAGGACGACGCCACGTGTGAAATCAATGGTTGGAGAAGATATGATTAGCAGCAGCAACACCAAATTTCTCATCTGTTTTTTTATTCTCTGCATTTTCTGGCGCGCTTCAGGAACGGATTTCCCCAGCGCCAACGCACAGACATTAACTGGCATTACTCATTTTCCGGTTAAAACAGCGAATGAAGGGCGTAGTATTTTTATCGAAGCAAAGATTGACAATCCAACTGTCAAGATTCACTACATGCGCCTTTACTACCGGCAAAAAGGGCAGGCGAATTTCCAAAATTCTGATATGGCTGAACAAATGGACAGCTACCTGGGTGAAATTCCTGCAACCGAAGCAAAGATGCCCGGAGTCGAATATTTTATCATGGTGGTTCTCAGCAATCAGACCATGATTACCAGTCCGCCGTCCAATCCATATTATGCCCCTTACGAAATAGCGATCAATGCCTCAAAGGCATCGGAATACATTCCAGAGAAGCCGAAGCAAGCATCGCAGCGAAAAACAATTTCGGCGAAAGATGGCGTCAATTTAAAGACAGTCATTTTAAGTCCTGAGCCAAACGAGCGTATTCCCGTTGAAGAGGTTGTCATTGCCGTTTCATTTCTTGGGGAAGTGAGCTCCATGGATTTAAAATCGGTGCAACTTTTTATTGATGGCCGGAAATTCAGTTCGCAAACCAAAATTTCGTCATACATGATCTCGTTTGTCCCGCCGACGCTCACGCCCGGCACGCATGATGTTCGAGTTGAGTTATCTGACAAACAGGGTAACCGTTTCGATGATGTTCAATGGCAATTCATTGTCATATCGAACCTGGAAAATCTATCGCAGCAAAAATCGCAATCGATCCGGGGAAATGCATTTGCCGAATGGAAAAATGAAAATATCAGTGACAGCACCCTGTCCTCACAGAATATTGGCGCCAATTTTAGTGGCAGCTTTGGAGCGATTCGCTACCGTGGCATGGCGTTCTTGACCTCACGAGAAAAACCTGAATTTCAACCACGAAACCGTTTGCTGCTGGAAGCTGGTACGTCATGGATTGGCATTAAATTCGGGGACACGACGCCGCAACTGAATGAGCTCATGTTGTGGGGAACAAGAGTTCGCGGCATCGAAGCATATTTGAAATT
>JALOPY010000653.1 GCA_025453735.1 bacterium
ATTAATTGTTCTTTATCGATGTACATGCTCAATTAGTTCCCATAGCCGATTTTTTAAATCATCCAAGCCAAAGCCAGACAATGCGGAAATTTTTAAGATTGGAACTCCTAATTTGTTAATCTTTTCAATTCCAATATCACTATCCGTCGCAGGCAAGTCCATTTTAGTAATCACGATCAAAGATGGTCTTTTTAATAATTCTGGATTATAATATTTTAATTCATCTCTTAACGTTTTAAAATCATCTGCCAAATTTTGAGAAGTAATTTCAATTAAATATGCCAGTACTTTGGTTCGCTCAATATGCCTTAAAAAATCAAGACCCAAACCCTTCCCTTTATGCGCTCCCTCAATTAAACCTGGAATATCTGCCATGACGAAGCTAAGATGTTCTTTATAGCGAACGATTCCTAAATTTGGCGCCAATGTTGTAAATGGATAATCGGCTATTTTGGGTCGCGCCGCAGTTAACCGGGATAATAAAGTCGATTTTCCAGCATTAGGCAAACCCACCAATCCCACATCGGCAATCAATTTCAACTCCAGCAGAATCGTTCGAGTTTGCCCTTCTTCACCTGGTTCCGCATTGCGCGGCGTTTGATTGGTTGGCGTGGCAAAACGGGCATTGCCCCTGCCACCTTTTCCGCCTCTGGCAATAACGACTTGCTGGCCATCATCGACCAGGTCTGCTAAAATTTCATCATTTTCTTTACTTTTAATGAGCGTGCCCTTTGGAACACGGATGATCAAATCCTGACCACTGTGCCCGGTTTTATTGGAGCCCTGTCCATGTTTTCCTGCCTCGGCTTTGAATCTCGTGCGATAGCGAAAATCCAGCAAAGTATGCAGATTGGAATCCGTTTGAATGATCACATCACCGCCTTTGCCACCATCGCCGCCATTGGGACCGCCTTTCGGCACATATTTTTCCCGCCGAAAGCTGACGATGCCGTTACCGCCATTGCCTGCAATCACTAAAATTTTTGCCTGATCGATAAACATGCTTTTCCTTTTCAGCTAGAAAAATAAAACGTGGTTATTATACAATAAATTTATGAATTAAGCAAGGAAAAATTCTCACAAGAAGTAAGCACGCATTCCTAAACCTACCAGGTTTAGAAATGCTGATTTTTTTCCTTGACAAACCCTAAATATTTAATTATATTCTCAAGTCAAAAAACAGGAACCTTCATTGAAAAAAAGTATTGTCTTATAAATTTGCAGGAGATGCTTATGAACTTTTAGCTTATTTTCTCAATTAATCAAGTTCATTAACCTGACTTTTTAATTTTATAATTAAAGGATGAGTATGACAAAATCAAAAATTATCTGGACAAAAACTGATGAAGCGCCAGCATTGGCAAGCTACGCGCTACTCCCTATCATTCAAGCCTACATGAAAGATTCCGGCATTGCAGTCGAAACAAGAGATATCTCTTTAGCAGGCAGGATCATTGCAAACTTTCCTGACAACCTCACAGAGGAACAAAAAATTCCCGATTTTCTGACTCACCTTGGTGAACTCGCAAAAACACCAGAGGGTAACATTATCAAACTGCCCAATATCAGTGCTTCAATTCCCCAACTGCAAGCCGCAATCAAGGAACTGCAGGAAAAAGGATATGATATTCCGAATTATCCAGAAGAGGCGAAGACTGATGCTGAGAAAGCACTGCAAGCAAGATTTGCCAGGGTGCTTGGTTCTGCTGTGAATCCGGTACTGCGTGAAGGCAATTCTGATCGCCGATCTGCAGCTTCGGTCAAAAAATTTGCCCAGAAGTTCCCTCATAAGATGATGAAGCCCTGGCCTCAATCTGGCTCCAAAGCCCGAGTCGCACACATGCATGAAAAAGATTTTTTTGAGAGCGAAAATTCCACTACGCTTGAAAAGCCTTGTGATGTAAAAATCGAATTTGTTGATAAGGCTGGAAATGTAACCACTTTGAAAGAAAAATTGTCTTTATTAGAAGGTGAAGTCATCGATACCGCAGTAATGAACGTCGCAGCGTTGCGGAAATTTTACGCCGAGCAGATCGATGCGGCCAAAAAAGATGGTGTGCTGCTGTCGTTGCACCTTAAAGCAACCATGATGAAAGTATCTGATCCCATTATGTTCGGTCACTGCGTTTCTGTTTACTACAAAGATGCGCTTGAGAAGCACGCGGAAATACTTGAAAAAATCGGGGCAAATGTCAACAATGGTATTGCTGATGTACTTGAAAAACTGAATCGGCTTCCAGCAGATAAAAAAGCCGAAATTGAAGCAGATATTAATTCGGTTTATGAAAATCGTCCCCCTCTTGCCATGGTGGACTCAAGAAAAGGCATCACCAACCTCCACGTACCCAACGATATCATCGTCGATGCCTCAATGCCCAATGTTATCCGTGACGGCGGTAAAATGTGGAACAAAAACGACGAGCTGCAGGACTGTATTGCCATGGTGCCTGATCGCTGTTATGCCACGATGTATGGCGAAATTCTTGAAAATGCAAAAAAGTATGGACAATTTGATCCATCAACAATGGGGAGTGTCTCTAATGTGGGTCTGATGGCTCAAAAAGCGGAAGAGTATGGCTCTCATGATAAAACTTTTCAAGCACCTGCTGATGGAAAAATTCGTGTCGTCGATTTTTCAGGCGCTACAATCCT
>JALOPY010000654.1 GCA_025453735.1 bacterium
CCACAAAAACAGGAACGATCTCCCCGATGTCTTTGCTGGTGGGAATCAAATATTGGTCAAAATTAAGCTCCCGAATAAAGCCATCTTTGGTGGAAATTTCTTCCCATAACGCATAACCAGCCCCCTGTGTCACGCCGCCATAAACCTGTCCCAGTGCGCCCAACAGATTAATCACTCTCCCCGGATCGTGAACCGCAGTGATCCGATCGATATATACTTCGCCAGTGCCGATATTCACGGTCACTTCCGCAACCTGGCAGCCATAGACGTAAGTGAAATACGCCTGTCCCTGCCCGGTCGCTTCATCCCAATTTACTTTTGGACCTGGATACCAGCCAATCGCCGCCAGGCTGATCCCTTTGTTATACGCCAATGCACATAGGTCTTTAAATGAAATATTTTGCTTTGGATTTTTGTTGGGAAACACTCCCATATTTTCAAAAATGATTTCATTTTGATCGGGAATGCCCCAGTGGTTGCAAATCAGCACTTCCAATCTTTGACGAATGATCTCAGCCGCAGTTTTTACGGCGGCGCCGCCCATTATGGTGGAGCGAGATGCCACGGTTGGTCCGCTATCCGGCACCAGCCCGGTATCTAGCTCCAGGTAATAAACATCATCCACATCAATTCCCAGAACTTCTGCCGCAATGATTGAAAATGTGGTTCGCAATCCCTGTCCATTTTCTGCCAGCCCGGAAAGCAAATAAACCGAACCATCAGGCTGAACAGAAAGATACGCGGCTGCCGCATCGATACCTTCGGCGCCGAGGGAGCAGCCCCGATAACTGAGCGCCAGCCCGATTCCCTTTCGCAAGAGCTGATCTGCTGGAATGAAATCATTAGACTCTAAAATTGGAATGGCTTTATCGTTTAAAGTTTTTTTATTTGAAATAATGGAAAAGGGTATTGAAGAATTTGCCTGCTGGTTTTTTGCCCAATTCGCGGCAAAATTGGTCGTTACGACAGCTTTGTCCAGAACCGTCATCAAATTCACATCATGATTTTCCAGCTTTTGCCCACTGGCAGTGATCGAGCCAGAACGCAATCCATTGATTCTTCGAATCTGGTCGGGCGTCATTCCCAATTGGATGGCGATCTCATCCATAATCGATTCCTGGGCGAAAATTGGCTGGGGCGAGCCGAATCCCCGCATTGCGCCGGTGTAGGGATTGTTCGTGTAAACAGCGCGAACATCGGTTTCAACGTTTTCGATTTCATACGGACCCGTGGCTTGCACCACAGTTCGCCACGTTACAAACGGACTCATCGAGGCATAAGCGCCGCCATCGGCTAATATATCGATTTTCATCGCCTTGATTTTGCCATCCTTTGTGAAGCCAACTTTATATTTCAAAATATACGGATGACGTTTATATGATTCTAAAATCGATTCTTCGCGACGGTATCGTATTTTGACAGGGCGACCGGTTTTCAATGCCCCAATGGCAGCGCGCGCCGCCAAAATATTCATCGTATCATCTTTGCCGCCGAATGAGCCGCCCAATTCCGCCTGTTCAATCCGAACCCTGGTCAGTTGCCATCCTAAAACAGCAGCGACAATTTTGCGCGCAGTGAACGGATTCTGGATGCTGCCAATAACTTTGATTTCTTTTCTGCTCAGGTTGGGAATTGCGATCACAGCCTCAGGTTCGATATACGCATGCTCAATCAAGGGAGTCGTATAAGTTTGCTCTATTATAAAATCGCTTTCAGAAAATCCCTGTTTTATATCACCCTTTCGGAGTGGGTAATGGACAATCAAGTTTGTGCCGAGCGCGGGGTGAATTAGTGGAGCTTCTGGCGCCAAAGCCCTTTGAGGATCAATCAGGACAGGCAATGGCTCATATTCAATTTTCACTTTATCACATAATTGAAGGAGAACGGATTCAGATTCGCCGACCAGCATGGCAAGGGCATCGCCGGGCGTTACAATTTTTTCAAAGCAGAATATCGGCTGGTCTTTCTTGATGATGCCAATTTTGTTATCGCCGGGAATATCTCGCCAATCGCAAATGGCAGCAATGGCTGGATCGTTTTGAATTGCGGAAAAGTTGATGCTATTTATTTTTGCATGAGCGACTGACGTACGAACCATGACACCAAACAACTGACCGGGAGTATTTATGTCATCTGCGAATTTCGCCTGTCCCGTCACTTTGGACCAGGCATCCTGGCGAGGAATGGATTTTCCGATGAGTGAAAAATTTTGTTTCTTCATATTCAGAGCATAACTCAGCGAGATCATCGAATCGGTGAGTCGATTCTCAATTAAAAACAAAAGGCAGATTCGATCATCTATTCTGCCTATGATTTTTTTTTATAATGAAAATTTTGGAGTACATTGACTGTGTCAATGTAAGCATCGTCACAGACGATGCACTCCAAATTGGATAAATTATTTCACTTTAAAAATTCAAAATAACTTATAATACCTGCGCCGCAATAATAAACACATCATCCCGCACCTGAGTAAACTGCTGGTCTTGCATAAATGCGACTACAGTATCAGCAATTTCCTGGGATGGCTTGTGCTTAAGTTTATCGATGATCGAAAGCAGCCGCTTGATGCCAAACTGTTCCCTGGTCTCGTTCTCAGCTTCAATAATTCCATCCGTGTAAAAAAATAATCGATCGCCGGAATCCAATTG
>JALOPY010000062.1 GCA_025453735.1 bacterium
CTTAGCAGCAAGAAAGCCACAAAAATATTCACGATGCAAATGATCGTCACGATCTGGAAGTTTTCCAGGTATCGAAAACCTAAGAGACTGGCGGCGAAACCGGCAATACCTGAGCCGATGCCTTCGAGCAAATAAACTCGTCCTGCGATCAAAGATAACTGCTTCGCCGATTGGACAAGAAGCTTGCATCCCAGGGCATAGAGAAAACCGGTGAGAATGCATACCGGCGCGAATGCCAGCAAAGGTATGATAAAAATCAAGTGAGGCGGGGCAATTTCACCAACCGGCAGAGAAAAGATTTGTTTGCTCGACCTGATAAATAAAATCGTTATCGGCAGCAAAATTGCAATGATGAGTTGACAAAAAATAAAAATATACAAAGGGTGTGTTAGCCGCGGAATTATTCGGCTTAACAAACCGCTGCCCATTGCTGTCCAGAGTAACCATACACCCAATATGATCCCCAGGGTTAGCTCATTGCCGGTGAAAATAATAATTAGCTCTCGCAGCGTTATTACCTGGGTCATCATCGCTGAAAATCCCATGATGATGAAAGAAATTGATAAATAGTGAGGTTTCGGATTGTGGTTCATGTTCGCATATTTTTGCTTTGAAGTCCGACATCAATGCCAAAGAAAATCTGCTGCTATTAAAATAGCCAAATAAATTTTTAAAATCAAGGGCATATTTGAATTTTTTAATTGACATTATGAATAATTTTTTTAAATTTAACAGTTGTCTTTTTCGTTTTTTTAATTCAATCAAAGGATAAAACGATGCGTTCAATTTTCAAAGGGAATTTTTCACAAATCATTTTCCTCATTGCGATTCTTGCCGTCATTCTTATGATCATGGCTTATTTGAAAAGCGGAATGTTCAAAATGAAACCTTCGAATATTCCTGAGTTTGAAGGATCGATCGCTGTGGTTGAAAATCGATATTTCAATAAGCTTCATCATTTTGCAATTTCGCTTCCCAACAATGATTGGGAATTGACCTATAGCAAAAAAGCCGATTCACTGAAAAAGCAGGATCAGACTCTGCCCCTTCTGGATAACATGAACATGATGCTGAAAATGATCCGCCGCGACCTGGGCGATACTCTTTCAATCATTAAGGTTGGGATCATTGATCTGCTCGATCCTCGCACACCCCAAAGCTTAGCTGATCAAAGCTTAAAGGAGCTAAAGAAATCGGTCGCTCCGTATGATACACTTGCCGTTGTTGCGGGAACCACATTAAGCGGCACTCCGTCAAACCAGGGTGCGTTTCATGTGATAGAATTTCCAGGAATGAAATATTCAAAATACCCGGTTTGGGTTACCATGTTTTTCAATTACAACAGGCTTGCCTACGTCGTTAACTGCCAGGTGAAAAGCGAATATTATGGTTTTTTCAAAACCGATTTTGAAAATGTTTTAAAGAGTTTTCGTTTATTTAAATCGTGAGCATGTTATGCAAATCATCGACTTGAGCCATCCGTTTTACGAGGGCATGCCGCAATATCGCGAAAAATGGTGCAGCTCGCCCCGGGTCAGCAAGCAAATCGATTCCGAAACCGGGAAATCGATTTTCAAGCTTGAGTTGATCGCATCGAGTGGCACCCATATCAAAGCTCCGAAATTCCTGCGAGCTGATTTGCGATCGATCGAGCATCTTTCGATGAAGGAATTATTTCACTATGCAACCGTGATCCACTTGAGCGAGAAGCGGGAAAAGGGATTGATCACGTTTGAGGACTTGCAGGCATTTTATTTCAAGCCAGGAGACGGCGTCGTTATTCATACGGGCTGGTCAACGTTCTGGGAAAGTGGACAATATTATATCGATTTCCCATTGATCACTTCTGATGCAGCCGAATATCTTGTTTTGGAAAAAAATATCAGTTTTCTCGGCGCTGACACGCCTTTTTCGAACGAGGTTCAACAGGTTATTCTGGAGAATGACCGCTTTCTGATCGAGAATCTGACCAACCTCGATCGAATAAATTTGAACCGATTTTTTATGATTGCATTACCGTTAAATATTTATTCCAGTGACGCGGCGCCGGCACGAGTTGTGGCGGTTGAAAATGATAATTTAATTGTGTAAATGTTTGATTGGAGAAGTGAATGAACAAGAATTATTTTTCTGATGATCGTCGATCTTTTCTAAAAAAATTAGCAGGTGGAATCGCAGCGACCACAGCGCTTCCCTGGCTGACAGGGGATGCAAGTGGGGGAGAGGGAGCAGCAAATTTTTCACATCTTGTCGATGAAATGAAAAACACTGGCGCGGTGTATGATGAACGATTCTGGAGTTTTGTTCGGAAGCAATTTCCGTTGGCAGATGATTTAATTTATTTGAATAATGGGGGACTGGGACCTTCACCTTTTCCGGTTATCGATGCAGTTTATTCAGCAATGCTGGAATTGGAGGAAATTTCTGAAACCGGTCACCATCTTGTAGAAGCTGTTAATAAGAAAGCCGCGAAATTTTTCAATTGTGATCTCGATGAAATCGCATTTACCCGCAACGCGACCGAAGGAATGAATATCATCGCGCGAGGATTATCATTGAAAAAGGGCGATGAGGTTTTGATGAGCACTCACGAGCACCCGGGAGGAGGGATACCCTGGTTAGCGTTGGCAAACGATACAGGCGTTCGTGTCAGATTGTTCGAGCCAGGTATGTCACGCGACGAAAATTTGAAAATCATCCAATCGAACATTTCCTCTCGCACCAAAGTGCTTGCCATCAGTCATATCACCTGCACCAATGGCTTGAAATTTCCTGCGGAAGAAATCGCTGAGCTATGTCGTTCCAGGGGAATATTTTATGTCCTTGATGGCGCCCAGGTGCCAGGCATGATTCCCGTCGATTTCAAAAAACTGGGGTGTGATTTTTATACCACTTCCGGTCATAAATGGATGTGTGCCCCAAAAGGAACCGGCGTGCTTTATGTTCGAAAAGAGATGAAAGATTATTGGCGTCCCACTCAAATCGGCGCGTACTCAGAGAAAGTATATATCCTCGAAGAATTAAAGCTCGAAGTCGGAACCTCCGCCCGAAACGTAGAATATGGAACTCGTAATACGCCGGAGATTTTGGGGATCGGCGCTGCCCTGGATTTTATGGATTCGATCGGAATGGAACATGTCGCTGAGCGAGGACGCTCTCTGGCAACTTATTTGAAAGAAAAGCTGCAATCAATAAATAAAGTTCAGGTGATAACTCCGATGGATTCTGATTCTTCTGGCGCAATTGTGTCGTTTAAAATTTTAGATCAGAAAAAAAGTCATGGGGAATTAACCAGTCAATTTAAACAGGACTATAACATTCGCTTGCGACCGGTGGGCGAGCATGGCTTGAATGCAATTCGAGCCTCGCTTCATATTTACAATAACTTTGAGCAAGTGGATCGACTGATCGAGGCAGTGAAAAAGATTGCTGCTTGATCAGCTGCCAATCATAATTTGGTTTTAAAACAAGGGAAGACTGATTCCATCGCTTCAAGCGATGGAATCAGTAATTGATAATATGACATCAAAAGAACGAGTGAAACAAGCGATCCAGCTTCAGCAGCCTGATATGATTCCCTATGGCGAATTTGCGGTTGATTGGGATACTGTCGAAAAAGTGCTGAACCGGAAAACGTATTTGCGGCATAAAGCGCGATCAGCAAAAGCGCTCTGGGATGGCAAGCGTGATGAAGTCGTGGAATGTTGGAAAAAAGATGCAGTTGACGTGGTCAAAAAATTAGACCTGGATATTGCAGTTGCCTGGGTGGTTCCGGCAAAATATGAACTGATCGAAAAACCCCGGGAAATCGATGAAACGACGTATGAGTACCCGGATGGTCGGGTTGTGAAATATTCTCCCATCACCTGCGATTTTGCCGAAGTTTATAATCCAAATGCTGATAAGCTTCCCGATATTAGCGAATTTTCTGATGATCGCCCAATTGAACTTTATCATGAGTCCTGTTTCGAAATGCTGGAGTATGTGATTCAGGAATTGGGGGAAGAAAAATATATTCTGTTCCGCTGGGGAGAAGAGCAGGCGACAATGGTCTTTTTTAATGGCTTAGAAACCGGGCTTATGGCTTTGATTTCCGATCCCGATCTGGTTCAGCAGGCAATCGCGTTCAAAACCAGGCAGGGCAACGCTCGCGATCAGCAATTAAAAAAATATGCCGTCGATGGCGTCTTATTTGATATGGATTTTGCTTCGAATCAAGGACCATTCTTTTCTCCAAAGATGTTCAGAGAATTTTCTTATGAATCAACTAAGTCGCGCTGCGATTCGCTTCATAATCTTGGCTTTCAGGTGATACGACATGCGTGCGGCAATAATTGGTCGTTGCTGGATATGTTTATCGAAAGCGGGAGTGATTGCTATCAAGGCATCCAAAATTCTGCAGGAATGGATGTGAGGGAGCTGAAACAAAAATATGGAAAACGACTGGCGCTGTGGGGCGGAATTGCGGTGGAACATTTGGTCAGCGGGACAGTTGAAAACATTTATGATGATCTTGAATATGCCCTTCGCTATGCCGCACCTGACGGAGGATTCATTTTAGGAGCGAGTCATTCTGTCGCTGTCGGCACAAAATATGAAAACTATATGGCGCTGTTGGAAAGGTTCTTTAAGATGAGGGCTTACTAAACGATGAGATTAGCGATCGTTTCCGATGAAATTTCTCAGGATTTTAGGAAGGCAGTGGAGTATGGAATTGAATGGGGCATTACCGATTATGAAATTCGATCCTTAATTACCGGTCGCGTCCCTTATGTAGCGAGTGACGAAATTAATCTGGTTTTGGAAGTTACGAAAGAATATGATTTAAACATTTCAGCTATTTCTCCGGGGCTTTTCAAAATTTCGTTGCTGGATGAAGAGCAATTAAAGCTTCAAATTGAAGATAATATTTACGAAAGCTTCCGGGTGGCAGATCGTTTAGGAACTCGCAATGTGATAATTTTTGGGTTTCGCCGCTATCCCAAAGAACCGCAATCTGATTACGTTCAGGTTATTCATATTTTAGGTCGCATGGCAGCTTTGGCGGAGAAATATGGTTTTCAATTATTGCTCGAAAATGAGCCCGAATTCTGGGCAGATACAGGCGTGAATACCGCCAAAATTTTAGATGATATCGATTCAAAAAATCTCAAAGCAAACTGGGATCCGGCAAACGCCGCGGCTGCCGGAGAAATTCCCTATCCTTATGGCTTTCTCGCAATGCGAAAGCACGTCCGTTCAATACATGTCAAGGACTTCCGCCATGATGCAACCGGCAAGGCAGAATATGTCGTCATTGGCGAGGGAGAGGTCGATTGGACCGGTCAATTCCGGGCAATGATGCACGGCGTTAATATCAGTTACATTACCATTGAAACACATTGTGAACCCTTAATAATGAATTCACACCGCAACATAATCAAAATAATTGACCTATTGGAAGACTATGAATTAGACGAAAGTTACGTCATCAAATAATTAGTGGAGGAATGTTATGCAAGTGCTTCAAGAAGTAGCAAACGCGATTATCAGTGGAAAAATGGCTGAAACTGAAAAATTAGTCCACCAGGCTCTGGAAAGCAAAATTCATGTGAAAGATATTTTAAACCAGGGACTCATTGCTGGCATGGATGTTGTCGGAAAAAAATTCAAAAATAATGAATTTTATGTTCCTGAAGTCCTGATCGCGGCTCGCGCGATGAAGGCGGGAATGAAAATACTGAAACCGCTTTTTGCTGCCTCCGGTGTGGAACCGATTGCAAAGCTGGCGTTGGGAACCGTTAAGGGTGACTTACATGATATTGGCAAGAACCTGGTTTCCATGATGCTGGAAGGCGCTGGATTCGAAATTATCGATCTCGGTGTGGATGTCACTCCTGAAAAATTCTGTGCTGCGGTAACAGAAAATAAAGCAAAAGTAATTGGTTTGAGCGCCCTGCTTACCACAACGATGCTCAATATGAAAACAACGATCGAGCATCTGAAAAACAATGGGGTAAGGGAGTCCGTAAAAGTGGTTATCGGTGGCGCTCCGGTCACTCAAAGCTATGCGGATGAAATCGGGGCAGATGGTTATGCGGCAGATGCTGCATCTGCCGTTGCGATTGTAAAAAATTTGTTGAGCATAAATTAATTGACGAAGGAGAATTTCTAAATGGCCAAGCTTGCAATTAATGGCGGCGCCCCCATCAAGAAAAAACCATTTCCCAAATGGCCTGTGTGGGACCACCATGAATTAAATAATTTAAAAGAAGTTATCGAAAGCGGCAAATGGGGTTCGATGCAGGGTGATAAGGTAAAAACGTTTACGGCAAAGTATGCAGAACATCACCAGGCAAAACATGGTATTTGTGTCAATAGCGGCACCATCGCGCTGTCCATTGCTTTGAAATCATCAGGGATTGGCTGCGGTGAGGAAGTAATCGTCCCGGGCTATACTTTTGTGGCATCGGCAACCGCGATCCTCGATGTTGGCGCGATTCCCGTTTTTGTCGATATTGATCCCCAAACTTACAATATTGATGTGACAAAAATCGAAGCGGCTATTACGAAAAAGACCACAGCCGTGATGCCCGTTCATTTTGGTGGACGTCCGGTGGATATGGATAGTCTGCTGAAAATCAGCAAAAAGCATAATCTCAAAATCATCGAAGATGCAGCCCAGGCGTGGGGTTCGGAATGGAATCACAAAAAAGTCGGCGCAATTGGCGATGCTGGCGGTTTCAGTTTTCAGTCCTCAAAAAACGTAACCTCGGCGGAAGGTGGAATTATCCTGACCAACGATGATGACATCGCGAAGTTCTGTCGCTCCCATTCGAATTGTGGTCGAGTTGACGGCGGCGTCTGGTATGAGCATTATTACCTGGGCGGCAATTTCCGGATGACGGAATTTCAAGCAGCAGTGCTGCTCGCCCAGTTTGAGCGTTATCCAGAAATGAAGAAAAAACGAGAGAAAAACGCACAATTTCTGAGCGAACATCTTTCGCAAATCGATGGTATCGAAGTTATGAAAAATGATCCCAGGATCACCGGTAACTCGATCCATCTGTTCATCTGGCGTTATAAAAAAGAGCACTTTAATAATCTGCCCAAAGCGAAGTTTATTGAAGCATTGCAAAAGGAAGGCATCATTCTCAGCGCGGGTTACTCGATTCCGCTTTATACTCAGCCCCTGTTTAAAAATTTGGCGTTCGGTCCACGAGGGAAACGAGCAGACGTGGGCGTGGATTATAATTCGTACTTTCTTCCTGAGACGGAGCGAGCCTGTTATGAAGAAGCCCTCTGGCTGCCGCAATTTGTGATGTTGGGTGATGAAGATGATATGAAAGACATTGTGAACGCAGTGGTGAAAGTGAAAGAAAATATTAATGAATTAAAAAGCTAATTTTGCATACTCAATTCGGTTGCATACTGATTCCATCCGTCAGACGGATGGAATCAGTATCGAAGTGAATTTTATTTTTCAGCATCTACTATTCTTTCTTTTGAAACCATGAAGAAAAATCCAATGAGAAATCCTGCCAATGAGCTTCGCTAAATAACTAATATCAAAAATGAGGCGATATATCCGCTCGTGAGCTATCGTTTCAGCACTCTCTTTTTTGTAACGACAGCCTTTTTCCCTGAGCATATTTTCAAATTTTCAACTTTCTTCTCGGTATCGATTCCAGACCGTATCAGCATATTTGATGACGCCGTTCACATACGTATTGATGGGATTATAACTGAAGATTGCCCTTCTTCGGGCATCATGGGATTTATTATATTTTCCAAAATTTTTTAAGTAATTTGCCACGCTGAAAATTGCATCGGGCCAGTGCTTTAAATCGATTTTTCCATCTTCATCACCATCGACTGCCAGATGCAAATTGAATGGCATGAATTGAACATAGCCGATTGCGCCGCCCCAGGAGCCCAGTTGCGCCAGGGGATCCATGCCCTTTTCTTTGCAATCTTTCAAAAGAGCGACAAGACCTTTGATCGCCCGTTTCTTGAGCTTATCCAATCGCTTCCAGTTTGCTGCGATCATCGAATCTGCCGCAGCCTGGCTGATCTCTCCGTTCGTGATCATCTCATCGACACTGAATTTCTGGGCGTCATCTAAAAATAGCAACTGTTGCATAAAAATATTGAATACGCGATAATTGCCTGAGTATTTTCCCAGCCCAGATTCCCACATGAGAATGGCAACGATATCCTTCCGCGCCACACCATATTTCTGTTCGACAGCTTCAAATGTGGCTTTATTTTCCCTTAAAAAATGAATCCCTTCCTGAATTTTATTTTCTTTCAGCAAAACAGTTGAGTAATCATTATGCTCGTTTTCCTGGATCGTCTTGCTTTTTGGCGTGGCATATTTTATCAATTGCTTCGCGTAAACTTCCTGGGATTCGGGGCGCTCCAACAACTGCCGGAACTCCTCAATGGAAAAACGAGGCTCGTTTTCACTGACATGAAGAAGTTTTGAAAACAGCTCCGTGATGTACGGGTTCGCGGGATTTCCTTCGACATCGAAAACAGATTCAATTGTGATTTTCCAGGTCGCTGAATTATTGACCGGTTCAAAACCTTGTGAAAAACTCTGGTGCGAAATAAATAAGAACGGGATAGCTAAAACCAATAACCTTGCGCCTCCGAAGATGCAGTTCCTGAATTTGCTCATAATCCTCTCGATAATTTTTAGTTGTAGATCTTCAATAATTTGATTCCGATAAATCTTTTCATCCGTGTCAAATACGGCAAAAAGGGCTCCTCGATCACTTTTCCGGCGGACATGCTGGCGTGCCTCAGCATCAAGTGATCGCTATCCTGGTACACCATTCCGACATGAAGCGAAAATAGCCAGCTTTCATTCCCAATGAATGATACAATCATGGGCTGATCGATTTGTTCTATCGCTTTGGCAACATGCTGTTTTGGAATGTAAAACGTTTCATAGCCCACATCGTCTTTGACCTGGGGAATGCTGATATTTTTGAGCGCGAAAAATTTCTGCCGTCCAATCGTGCGAATTAATTTTTCGCTCAATGTTCCGCCAAAATTCGTCGTGACGTCTTCGATCAGCCAGGAATTGGCAGGTCCAATCCGGCACAAAAAAATGATTGCGGTTGAAAAAGGATACGTTGCCGCCGCGATACCGAATTTTGTCCAACTGAAAAAGAAATTCATTGAATTCCTCACTGATGGATAGGCTCAAGCTTTGCTCGGTGATCGTCACACAATCCACCCGGTTGAAATCGAATCGAGGGTCTTTATCGATAAAATCAGATTCTCCCTCTCCCAGTGGGTCTAATTTGTAAATACTTTTGTCAAAATATTTGACGAATGAATCCTTGAACCGTTCGCTGCGAAGCTGGAAATTTTGGGTGGGCAATCTTCTGCTG
>JALOPY010000655.1 GCA_025453735.1 bacterium
CGGACTGGAAGCAAACATTGGGACGTTTCAATATCGATTTTATCCTTATCAGGTTATCTCATTGGGCGCGGATAAGAAATTGGAATCGGAATATGGCGTAAAGCTTATCCGGCAGTCATTCGACCTGGATAGCACTGCAATCGGCATGAAATTTCACAATGCCGATAATACGAATATTCCGATTGATGGGGCATGGGATGCCATCAATGATCCGCTCTATCAATCTCCTGTGATGAACTGGTATATGTCTTCCGGAAATCCCGGAACTGTTGTAATGCTTAACGAATTTACTCGGCCTGCCAGCTCAACCTATAATCTATATTATCAGGAAAGCTTAACCGGTGCGACAGCCGATGGAACCAAAGAGACTGGTGACAATCGTTCGTATGGTGACGCGGGAATTTTATTCCTGGCGCCGGAAGGAGGCAAGATCACCGGGGCGATCAGTTTGCCTTACACGACATATTTCCTGCCGGGTCAAAAAATGCCTGAAACCGGGGCTACTTTGGCTCACCAAACACAGAATCCGGTGTACAAAAACGTTGCTCTTGATACATATCTCGCACCTGCTGAAGTTGCGATCACTATCGCCGATACCTCAAGTCCAGCAATGTACCCGGTTGCGATTCCCGTGAACATTGGGAATACAACAGGGCTAAATATAAAATCCTGCCGTCTGATCATTCAGTTTGATTCAAAAATTTTGACAGCAAAAAACGTGTCGATAACCAATACGCTGGCAGAAAATTGGGATGCGCCTAATTATACGATTTCTTCTGATACGATAACCATTGAGATGATTGGAGGTGAGGCGCTTCAAGATAGCGGCGTTCTGGTGTATTTGAATTTTGATGTTATCGGAACTGCCAATCAACAATCGCCACTCCACTTCATTCAGGCGAAATTTAATAGCTGGAATCCATTGGCTGTTACTGACGACGGAGTCTTCACAACGCTGCCAATACCCCAGGTGATGGTGAGCTTACCCGATACTTCCGGCGATGCCAATACTAAAATCTCGATCCCTGTTTGGGTGGATGATGTCACTTCATTAAACATCACGTCATACCAGATGGAACTGTCATATAGCAGGGTAATTTTAAATGCAACATCAGCAACGCTTCAAGGAACACTTGCTTCAGACTGGTCAATTGTAAATATAGTTGATAATCCGGGTTATTTGACATTGGAGATAGCCGGCACTGTTCCGCTCGGAGGCACGGGCGCATTGGTCTGGATCAATTTTGATGTCATTGGGAGCCCCGGGCAAAGCACATCCATTCTATTTAAAAAAATGCAATTCAATGGCGGCGCACCGATCGCCAATTTCAGGAATGGTAGATTTGCTGTAAACGCCACAACAGTTGAAAGAATCACAGTTATAATCCCTGACACGACGGCGCAATCGGGAGCTTCGCTTAATGCGCCTGTACTGATCTCAGAATCAATCAATGCAGAAATTTATAATTATAAAATGACACTTGAATTTGACAGCACCGTTCTGACATTTAAAAATATCAATATGACGGGAACATTAACATCGCCCTGGACGCCTCCCGATGTGCTTCAATCTCCCGGAAAAATACAGATCAATGCTGAGGGAGACCTGCCATTGAGCGGTCTTGGTACTCTGATTTTTATTGTGTTTGATGTGATCGGATCTGACGGTTCCAACACGACCATTCATTTTTCAGAAATGATTGTTAATTCTGGCGAGCTGAACACGATAACCGATGATGGAATAATTAATGTTCAAGGCGTCGTTCCCGTCGAGCTCGCTTCATTCACTGCGATAAGCGATGGCAGAAATGTGACACTTCGCTGGCATACCATTACCGAAACCAACAATTTTGGCTTTTATTTACAACGAAAATCAAACCTATCACCGGATTGGCAGACGATCAAGTTTTTACCGGGTGCGGGAACGACAAGCATCCCACAATCTTATTCTATTATCGATTGGCAGCTCGATTCTGGAACCTGGTATTATCGCTTGAAACAGCAGGATCTGGATGGACAGGTTCACTATTCCCAAATTATTGAAGTGAATCTACTGCCAACTCAATTCAGTTTATTTCAGAATTATCCCAATCCTTTCAACTCATCGACCATCATTCGCTACGACCTGGCAGCCGGGGAACATGATGTGAAAATTATCATCTTTGATCTGCTGGGTCAACAAATCAAAATTTTATTTAATGAGCAGCAGCAAGGCGGCTCGTATCAAATGAGCTGGGATGGGAGCGATGATGATGGACGATCGGTCGCAACAGGCATTTATTTTTGCCACTTGCTCGTTGGTCAGACGACTTATGTCAAAAAGATGGTTTTGATTGAGTGAAAAAAATGCCCGAACGAAAGCGAGTTGCTATACTGATTCCATCCCGCCAAGTCGGGGTGGAATCAGTATGAAATTCTAAATCTTGGCGCGAATAAATTTTATCACGCCGTTTTAATAGCAAATATCTGAACATGCGAAATTACATTATCCGACGAATTTTAGCCCTCATTCCTTTATATTTTGGCATCACAATCATTACGTTTTTAATCATCCATCTCGCCCCGGGAAAACCATCAGATCTGGAAACGCAGATGCGCCCGGGGATGGCGATTGCAAGGGAACGCCTCGAGAAAATCTATGGATTGG
>JALOPY010000656.1 GCA_025453735.1 bacterium
TCTGGCCGTATTTGTTTTTGAACCTGTTGTCTTAAACGACAGCAGGGGATATTTCTATGAAAGTTATATTTCCTGTAGTATGCTTTGCTATTTCAGATTTGAGACTCTCTAATTCAGCTCTATTTTTTCGATATTGTGTTCCGATTATTTTTCTATTGTCATTAACACCAAATATCAGCCATCCACAATCTTTATTCTTTAGATTTGCTTCATTACTTAAAGCAGAAAAATATTTACCCAAATCATCAAAATGAAAATTTCGCTCTGCCAGTTTGAACTCGAGCCATTCGGTTTCTTTTGTTAGATGGATTAATTCATATAACAAATTTTTAAGTTCAGTTTGTTTCATATTCAATAATCCTAAACTATTTTGCCTGTGATAACTTCTTTATCGCCCCCCACAGCGATTTCGCCTCAGGATTTTTATCCAATAAATCCTGCAAATGCTCAATCGCTTTTTCCTCCTGCCCCGATTCCTTCGCTGATTTGATCACCATATTCATAAAACTCGGATACATAAAACTCTTCAACGGCATCTCAAAAAAAATGGAAAGCGCCAGATCGTATTTTTTCCACTTGTAATAAACATACCCCAAACGGCTCTTGTTAAATTCATTGGGATCATGTTTCAAAATTTCTTTGTAGTATTGCTCTGCTTTATCGAATTTGCCCTCGTTTAAAAACTTCTCGGCCAGCTCTTTCAGAACAAACGGCTCGTCTTTTGTGGTGGAATATTTGATCGACTTTTCCCACTGCTGGGCGGAAATGTTCTTGAGTTCGGTCTGAAATTTCAGCTTTTGGGATTTATATTGTTCAGCCTGATTGCTGCGATTGATGGCGGCTTCGATCAAGTCCATCGCTTTATCATTTTTCTTGAGCGCTTTCTTGATCAGAAAACCGAGGAAATTCAATTCAGGCTTGTCGAATAATTTGGGAATGGTCTGGTCGAAATAATATTCAGCCTGGTCAAATTGTTTTAGACGATAATGTTCATTGGCAAGGCGCCAGCCAACATGCGGGTCTTTATTGGCATTGAAGAGATTGGTGAAAATTTTGAGGGCTTCTTTGTTTTTATTCATCGCCACCAGCAGATCGCCTTTGCGACTCAGGAAGAAATAGTTATCGGGATCGTTTTTGAGAATCGCAGCGATGATTTTTTGAGCTTTATCAAAGACACCTTTTTTTAAATAGACATCG
The DNA here is from genome assembly GCA_025453735.1 of bacterium. Taxonomy (GTDB): domain Bacteria; phylum Zhuqueibacterota; class Zhuqueibacteria; order Thermofontimicrobiales; family Thermofontimicrobiaceae; genus JALOPY01. The sequence goes on from JALOPY010000656.1 coordinate 1,198, forward strand.
AACAATGCCCCCTGGATGTATTGATCATTGGGATGCTCAGCGATGAGTTCGTTTAGAATTTTTTCCGCTTCACTGAACTTTTTGAGCTTGATCAGCTCACGGACTTCTCTGAGATCTAAGAATGATTTTTGGGCTGTCATTGGTTTTTCGCTTTGAAAAATCATCTTTAACTAATCTAATGGCAATATAGTTAAAAATATCTCTAAAATCAATTTATTTTTGCCAATCGCTCGGATTCAATAAAAATTTTGATACAAACCTATGCTGTCCTGATTTGAAGAATTTTAACAACAGGTAAAAAAAATCAGTTGACAATTCCCCCAAAAAAGACTATTTTAAATACGTCCAAATCAGCTTTAAAATAGCTCATTAAACAAATCTTTCGTTTAACCATGAAAATCCGAGTTTCTTATTCGCAACCCACTCTCAACTCTCTTTGCATTTTTTTCATGCTATTCATCTGTTCGTTATCAGCCATGGTCCCGATCCAGCTCCATGCCCAACAGCAAGACTTGAAATTCACCAACATCACCATCGAAGACGGACTGTCGCACAGCAAGGTGAATTGCATTTACCAGGACCGCCAGGGATTTCTCTGGTTCGGCACCAATGAGGGATTGAACAAATACGACGGCTATAATTTCACCGTATTCCAGCCTGATCCCGATGATCCGCACAGCATTTCGGCAAATCTCATTCGCTGTATTCTGGAAGATCGCCACGGTAATTTCTGGATCGGCACTGAAGCAGGCGGACTGAATCGCTTTGATCGGAATGATAAAACATTCACTCATTTTATGGCTGATTCAACATCTGAAATTATTTTGAGCGGAAATAATATCAACTCGATGATCGAGGATAAACAGGGAAATTTGTGGCTCGGCACCAATAACGGAATTGATCGGCTCGATCTCGAACATAAAAAAGTTTATAACTATCTCCCCTATCCGCCCGACCAGAACTTTCGCTTGTCCAACGAAGTGCTCGTCATTTATGAAGACAGCCAGGGAGTTCTTTGGATCGGTACCATGGGAGGAGGCCTCTGTGCTTTTGATCGGGACCAACAAAAATTCAGGTATTATCGGCATGAAGAAAATAATCGATACAGCATTGGCGACAATGAAATTTACTCCATCTTTGAAGACTCGCAAAGCAACCTCTGGATCGGCACCACCAATGGCGGCTTGAATCGTTTTGATCGAGTTAGCCAGCGATTTTATCGCTATTATCCTGGCCGAGAAAATCCTGAAAGCACCACCATTCGGGCCATTCTGGATGACGGCAGGGGCAATTTGTGGGTCGGCAATCGCAGCGGCCTCTATAATTTCAATTACAAAACCCATCAGTTTATCTACCATGCCCACGATCCCAATAATCCTTATAGCCTGGTTCAAAACTCGGTCCAAACTATTTTCAGAGATGCCAAGGGCGACCTGTGGATCGGCACCCG
>JALOPY010000063.1 GCA_025453735.1 bacterium
TCTAAAACCTCAGTCTCGGGTGTATAAACCTGGTTTCTGGCAGAAACCAGGTTTATTTTCCACCTGTAAGTGAGGTTTTACTGAAAAATCAAATTAATTCTTGCTTTTTGTTTAACTTTTTAATATAATTCAGTCAAAAAAAAATCTCCTCAAATTATCAGAATTGGGAAAAACAGGAGTGCAATTCGATTGAAAAAAATCATCCATCTTAGCGACCTGCACATTGGGTATTCACGCAAGAATCTGACTTCTCGTTTTCAGGCGATCGTGAAAAATATCTTGATGCACAAGCAGCCTGCCCAGGATTTTGTGATTCTCATAACCGGCGATCTGGTGGAACGGGCAACGAATAAAGCCAGTCATGAGATAGCAAAAGAACACATCGAAAAGCTCAAATCATCTGGATTTCAAGTCCTGATCGTTCCTGGCAACCATGATTATGGAAACGGCGTGATCGGCTCTGTCCGGTATATGAAAAAATTTAAGCGAATGTTCTATGGCGATGAGGATTTTCAGTTTCCAAAGCTTGATGTTATTGACACCATTGCGTTTATTGGTTTGGATTCGATGGAGGAAGAGCTAAATACGTTTGATAAGCTGGGGGCAAATGGCGAAATCGGACCGGCGCAGCGGGAGCGGCTGGATTTTTTGCTAACTCAGGAGGATGTGAAACGAGCAGATTTTCGAGTGGTCTATTGGCATCACCATCCATTCGATCCCTGGTTTTTCCATGAATTGAAAGATGCCGACGCGCTGGGCGAGGTTCTTCAAAAACATGGCAATGTCGATGCCATTTTTTTCGGACATAACCATAATTTCCAAAACTGGAATGGGAAATGGGGGATCCAGCGCTGCTATGATGCCGGATCATCGACAAGAAAGGAGGATCTGGAGAGCTTCATTCGAGTGATCGATCTTTCTCGATTGCCGCGCGGCGATGAAGCCGATCTGGCTTTGACCGAAGATGTGTTCAAATAAGCCAGAGCTGGCTTTGTTAGGTTTACTGCAAACTATTGGTGAGGCTCTTCCTTCAAAGAAGCTGAAGCAATCCGGTATTTATAAAACGGAAACCTGCTGCATATTTAAAAGCAAAAGCGGCTGAAGCCGGCTATTTTGCTTGATTCTCTTCCTCCAATATTTTTCGCATCGCTTTGAACTTTGCTTTTTCTTCTGGACCAATTTTGGGGTAGCTTAATCCTAATTTTTTCAAACTATCAACAATGATTTCAGCAACACAGAATCGCATGTATGCTTTGCTATCTGCCGGAATTGCATACCATGGCGCCCACGAACGTGATGTGGCGTTCAGCGCATCTTCAAACGCCTTCATATATTCATCCCAATAGCGCCGCTCAGTGACATCAGCCGGGGCGAACTTCCAGTTTTTTTCCGGTTCTTCGATTCGATCGAGAAATCGCTGGCGTTGTTCTTCGAGAGAAACGTTGAGCCAGAATTTAATAATGACGGTTCCGTTTTTCGCCAGATGTTTTTCATAATCGCGAATGGACTCAAAACGTTCCTGCCAGAGTTGATCGAGCTTTGGCTGGGAGGGCAGCCGTTGTGCGCGGAGAAATTCTGGATGAACGCGAACGACGAGCACCTCTTCATAATAGCTGCGATTGAAAATGCCGATTCGTCCCCGTTCGGGAAGACATTTTGTCGTGCGCCATAAAAAATCATGATCCAATTCCTCCGGCGTTGGCTGTTTGAATGAATAAACCTGGCAGCCAGCAGGATTCACGCCGCTCATCACCGCCCGAATCGTGCTGTCCTTGCCCGCCGCATCCATCGCCTGGAAAACGAGCAAGAGCGCATATTGATTATTTGCATAGAGAATCCGCTGCAGTTCATCCAATTCTTCCACCAACTCGGCAAGTCTTTCTTTATTCTTTTTCTTTCCCGGCGCGTCATTCGGCGGAGCGGTCAAAGATTTTTTATGGCGAAATGATCCATCGAATGGAACCAGGTAGTTTCCCGGAATTGCTTCAAACATATAGGAGTCCCTTTCATCTTTTTTTATTTCAAGGCTAAAAAAATATTCAAACACAAAACCACGAAGAAAACACAAAGAGTCATGCCAAAGGCAGATCCGCGTATGCGGACACAAAGGAAGATTCCGAAAATTATTATTTTTTTTGTGGGCGTTGTGCTCGCTTGGTGTCTTCGTGTTGAGCAATTGCTTGCAGCTTTGCTGCGTTATAAATTCGCATGATTATTCACCATTTTTTTGCGCAGCTTGATTTTTTGATCCTGAGCCGAGCGAACTTTCATATTTAGAATTTCAACGCCGACGGAAAACGCCATGGCAAAATAAATATATCCCTTGGGAATATGAAAGCTCAATCCATCGGCAAATAGGGTGACGCCAACCAGAATCAGGAAGCTCAGCGCGAGCATTTTGATCGTCGGATGCTCATCCACAAATTCGCCAATGACCTTTGCGGAAAACATCATGATCACAACCGCAATGACGATTGCCAGCACCATGATTTGAACATGCTTTGCCAATCCCACCGCTGTGATAACAGAATCGAGCGAAAATACAATATCCAGAATGGCAATCTGAACCAGCGTGCCAACGAAATTCGACACCTTTTTCGGCTTCTGCATTTCTTTGGGACCTTCCAGACTGGCGTGAATTTCATGGGTGCTTTTTGCCAGGAGGAACAGTCCACCAAGAATAAGAATAATATCCCGGCCTGAAATTTCGTTGCCGATAATTGAAAAGAGCGGCGCCGTCAGTTTCATGATCAACGTAATCGACAGCAGCAACAAAATTCTGGTGATCATCGCCAGGGCGAGACCAAAAGTTCTACCACGCCCGCGCTGATGCTGGGGCAATCGGCCAGCTAATACTGAAATAAAAATAATATTATCGATGCCGAGAACGATTTCTAACGCGGTGAGCGTTGCCAGAGCGATCCAGGCTTCCGGGCTGAATATCCAATCCATGTTAATTCCCAACTTCAATTTAACTTTATTTCTAAAAAAAATAAGAAACGATCACCGATCTTTCAAAGATTGGTAATCGTTTCGTGAGGACTTATGAGCTGCATTGCATAAAGGCAATGCACTCCTGGTTTATTTCTTATGAATTCCCAATAGCTCGTTCATATCGTACGGAAGTGGTTTATAATTTCGATTGCCAGCTTGCGGTTGATAAGCCGCATTGAATGTGACTGCATAATCCGGCGCGCCGCCAACGTTGGTGACAATTAATTTGCCGAAATGGTTATCACCAGTTTTCACCGCGTAAACATGACCCGCCAATACGGCAATCGATTTGCCTTGCAAAGAATAGCCCGATGCCGGAGCGATATCTGCGCCATCCAGGTTATCCATGTAACCCAGGTCCTGCAATCCGCCGTTGTTCATTCCTGCCAGCCACAGCCGAATATCTCCGGCAGAGCTGGGATCGAATGCTTCATTGATAATATCCGCCCCGTTGGCGTTGGTGTAACCAGTTGCCGGAACCGATACGACAGCCAGGGTATTGAAGTCGAATCCAGCTTTGGAATCATCACCAGTGACTTGCCCGGTGGAAGCGGACTTGAGAGTTACAGTATTGATTTCCGGGCGAGGTGAATCGCTAATGATGTTGCTGGGGTAGCTGATCTGCTCGCCAAAATAGGCGTACGCCACAACCGCGAAGCTGTAGGTTTGACCATTGCTCAAATTGCTAATAGTTTTATTCAGCAGTCCATCTGAATAACCATTAGCCTGAATCGAATCGACAACAGTGAAGGCGGAAGTCAGGGACGAGTCTCCGGTCTGGCTCGATAAATCTCCAGTAGCTCTAAAAATGTAATACCCCTGGAAAGCGTCTTCGTAATTCGATGTGTACCAGAACAACGAAACTTTTCCGTTTCCGGTCACGCTGTGCAAACCGAGCGGGGGAGAAAGTTTTTCGCGAGAAGTGACAACTTTAACATCGGGAGTCGTGGCAACGATGTTTGAAGGATAACTGATTTCATCGCCATCTCGATTGAATGCGGCAATCGCAAAGCTGTACATCACTCCATTTGTCAATCCAGCAATCGTTCGGCTCACTTCTCTGTCAACTGGCGGGAAAAGTGGGATGGAGTCGACCTTAACAAATGAAGCGCTCAGCGTGCTATCATTTGTTTGTCGGCTGAAATCGCCAAGCGCCTGGAAAACGTAATACCCAGCAAAATCATCCTCATAATTAGAGGTAAACCAGAACAGCGTTACTTTGCCGTTTTGCGGTTCTGCCCGCAATCCGAGGGGCGGAGCTAATTTTGACTTATCCAGCGTTTTGAAAATGGTGCTTGCTGTGTCACATGAAAGGATAAAAATTCCAATCAGCGTGATGGCAACTAAAGCATAAACGATTTTCTTCATTTGAATTTCTCCTATTACATTTGATTTTGATAATGAAATGATGGCTTACCAATTTATTTTGCTATCGTGGTATATTACGCCATTCATTACATAATAAACCGCAAAGCGCGCCGGCAAACTTTTTCTATTTGATGTATCCAGCGAACTTTGCGGTTAAAATAATCTAATCAGGTACCCTCAAAGATTCTCGAGGTTTAAAAGAATCAATACTCGGAAACTAAATCGCGATCCTGCCGTTAGCAATTGCCTGCAGCTTTTCAATTCGTTCCGCCACAGGCGGGTGCGTCGAAAAAAGCTTCTGCAATCCCCCCATAAACGGATTGATGATAAACATGTGGGCATGTGCGGCATTGCCTCGCATCAAAGGTACCCTTTGAACCGCCTGTGTAATTTTATTCAAGGCGCTGGCAAGACCAAGCGGCTTTCCAGAAATTTCAGCGCCACCAACATCAGCAGCATATTCACGCGTCCGCGAAATCATCGCTCTGATGATCATTCCTGCCAATGGCGCCCCGATCAGGATAAAAATCATTCCTAAGGGATTTTGTCGGCGATTCGAATCGCGGGCAACGGCTCCATACCTGGCAAATTGACCAAGCATGGCCAGTGCTCCGGCAAACGTCGCGGCAATCGTCCCGGTCAGAATATCACGATGCCGAACGTGAGCCAACTCGTGCGCCATGACGCCTGATAATTCATCATCATCAAGCAAGTTGATAATCCCTTGCGTGGCTGCAACAGCCGCATGTTGCGGATTTCTCCCGGTGGCAAACGCATTGGGTGACTGATCTGGAATGACGTAAACTTTTGGAATTGGTAGATTCGCTTTTTGGGCAAGCGATTCAACAATTCGGTACAGTCGCGAATTATCCTCAGGTCCGACTTGTTGAGCATGATAGTGACTTAAAACCATTTTATCGCTGAACCAGTAGGCGAAAAAATTCATGGCTGCTGCTGCAAGAAAAGCGATAACAGCCCCCTGCCTGCCGCCAACCTGCCCGCCGATTACGACGAACAAAACGGTCAAAGTCGCCATTAAAAAGACGGTACGTGCATTATTGCTCATCGTTGCTTCCTCACTGGCAAGTTACTATCTCGGTTTTTTCCCTAACAGGCCGCCCAGCAGGCTGCCCAAAACGCCGCCGCCTTTCTGTGTACCACCGCCGCCAAGTAAGCCTTGCATGAGGAATCCCGCGACGTCATCCAAAATGCTGCCATCGCCATCCTGATCCAACAAAGATGCGATTCCACTGGAGCCTACGCCTCCTGCGTCACGTTTTTTCGTCAACGCGCCCAAAACAACCGGAGCTAACATGGGGATCAATTTTGCAGCGACGCCGCTATCCAATTTGAATTGATTGGCAATCATATCGGTTGCTTGAACGCCGGACTCTCCCAACAATCCACCAAGCCGGGGATCGACCGAGGTATCCTTTGCTTTTGCTTTGAACAATCCACCAAGATTGCTCAATACATCAGCGCTGCCATATTTATTGAGAATATGATCGACACGCTCCTCGCCGCCGAACTCATCTTTTTGCTTTTTCAAGCCACCAAGTATCATCGGGATAACGCTTGGCAGTATCTGTGTTGCGACATTCTGATTAATTCCCAAATTTTTCGAAAGCTCTTTGCTAACCTGGGGACCAAGAGTTTTCATAAATTCATCTACAAAACCTGGCATTGTAGTTCTCCTTAAAAAATTGTGATAAAAGAAACCCTCATCAGTTCTGAAAACTGATGAGGGCTAAAAATTTATTTTGCAATTTTGGGGATGCGAAGCACCTGACCCGGGTAAATTAGATCGGGGTCTTTGATTACTTCACGATTTGCCTCGAAAATAGCAGGGTATTTCATGGCATTGCCATAATATGCTTTTGCAATCTTAGAAAGCGAATCGCCTTTTTTAATCGTGTAGAATTCCGTTTCTTCGACAGGCGGGGGAGAAGTTAATCCTTCGTCAATAACTTTTTCTACGCCCTTGATATTACCAGCTAACAGAACAGCCTTTTCCTTTGTGGCGTATGAGTCCGCTCTTCCGGTAAGTGTTACGACTCCTTTATCGAACTGAACTTTTAGATCGGTCAGCTTGTTGCCAAGATCGGCCTTCAGTAACTTTTCAATTTCTTCTGCTTCATTTTTGCCAATACCAAAGACAGAGGCACCAACATTTTTTAAAAAATCAAACATTCCCATTTTTTTTCTCCTTATAAAAAGCTATTAACCTAATAATGGTCTGAAACTGAGATCAGGCCTGAATTGATTGTAACTTTTGTTTTGCTGAACAGTTCGCAATTTCTGCTATTAATATTTGACCATCGGATCGAGACCTTTCGCCGTTTCAATCCATGACTCCACCTGTGCCAGAGCAGGAAGCTGACGAACCAGCTTGTGCGAAGCATTCACTTCGGCTAATTTGGCATGCAGATTTTCAGCCTTTCGATTACGCAACTCTTTCACAGTATCCACGCCAGCCTTTTCCAGCAACTGCGAATATTCACTGCCGATCCCTTTGACGCGAAACATGTCTGCTGCATTTACCCATTTAAGTATCAAAGACTCATCAAGACCAGTTGCTTGAGCTATTTCTTTGCGTCCGCTTCTGGTCGCGCCTTTTTCAAGTAGTGCATTAACAGATTGGATTTTGATGCCTGCTAATTTTTCTGCATAAACCGGACCGATACCTTCAATCTCAGTAATTTTGTAGTTTGCCATGATAATACTCCTTTTGATGATGTGATTAAATTGTGGCTATTTCAAACTAACATGACTTTGATGCTTGATGGTGTATTTTGATTCACTACGCTATTTTTTTCGTTCGGTTTAAGTTAACAATATTGATAGAAAAAGTCAAGGTTTTTTTTAAAAACCTCTTTTCTTTGACCTAATTATCTATATTTTAATTTTATCAATCTGCGATTATAAAAAAGTAAATTATATTTTTCGTTTTAAATATTTTCCTTGACATTTTAAATAATTTTATTATTTTATAGTCGTGAAACAGCAATCCAGTAAAATTGCTTATGCTATCCTGGCAACTTTTAAATGTGAAATAGCGCTTTGATCGGTTCATTTTCTATCAAAATTTATCAAAGTGCATGAATCATTTCCTGGGAGGAATTAAAAATGAAATTAAGTGCACCGAAACAGATTACTTACTTGATTTCCGTCATTATTGCCATCATTGCTGTTGTTGCAACCTATTTGGTCACAATTCCATTTTTTACCGCAAATGCGTTTATCGTGTTGATTGTTGCATTTGTGTTGTTAGCCCTGGCAAATTTTGTCAAAGGCTTGTAATTGCGTTTTTTTAAACTCGCATTTTGGATAGCGCTGTTTCACAAGAGTTAAAATATAAGGTTCTCTGGCTGAGATCGAAAGCTGGAGAACCTTTTTAATTATCGAAGCCCGAGGTAAGCGTACTGGAACGCGCGGCTCTTTCTAGAAATGAAAATATTTCTCTTGACATTAAGTTTCAGATTATTAAATTATAGAGGAAATAAAATGGGAAAATTAGCAGATTTTTTCCCAGTCCAATTAATGAAGAACATTGCTTCGCAAATCGAAGCCAAGCAATTCTTTCTGGAGCATCGAAGATACACCATTTTTTGGGAGTATTGATTAATGAGTAATTCCCTTACCTTGAGAAACCGAACAAGCGGAGTTGAAACAGAGTTTTGTAACCGCTCGATAATTCCAGTCAAAAAAAAATTCCGTGATGCTCTGTTTCTTCTGTTGCTCCTTGTAAGCTTTTTTCTTTGTAATCTTAACAGAAATTTTGAAATTGCGATACAAGTTTCATACTAATCGAATGGAAGTAGCCATTAAGATTTTAGAAAATTCATAACAATTGAGGGAGGATGTTTTATGCAGGATTTCGAAAAATTAGGCGTATTTTATCTCGGCAAAGAGCACGACATCGAAAAAGGCGCACTCAAAGATGATTTGCTGTTGTATGATTCCAAAGACCTGGTGACTCATGCGGTTTGCGTCGGAATGACGGGCAGTGGGAAAACCGGCTTGTGCATTGGCTTGCTGGAAGAAGCTGTCATCGATAATATTCCAGCCATCATCGTCGATCCCAAAGGCGATCTCGCCAATCTGTTATTGGCGTTTCCCGAATTGAAAAAGGAAGAATTCTTGCCCTGGATCAATGAAGATGATGCTCGCAAAAAAGGTATATCCGCGGATGAATACGCTGCCAAACAAGCGGACATGTGGAAAAATGGATTAGCCGAATGGGGACAGGATGCCGCCCGCATTCAGCGATTCAAACAATCGGCTGATTTCACAATTTACACTCCGGGAAGCAGCGCTGGATATTCTGTTTCAATCTTAAAATCGTTTGCCAGACCAGAACCAATTATCCTGGAGGATAACGATCTGTTGCGCGAGCGCATCAATACTACTGTCACCAGCTTGCTCAATTTGTTAGGGATAGAAGCAGATCCAATTCAGAGTCGGGAGCATATTTTGCTTTCTACTATTCTTGATGCATCATGGCACCAGGGGAAGGATCTGGATTTAGCAGGATTTATCAATGCAATCCAAACGCCGCCAGTTTCCCGAATCGGTGTTTTCGATCTGGAATCATTTTTCCCATCAAAAGAACGCTTCGCGCTCGCGATGAAAATGAACAATTTGCTGGCAGCGCCCGGATTCAGCACCTGGCTGGAAGGCGAGCCACAGGATGTTTTACACCGCCGAAGGAAAACCACGCGTTTCAATTTTTTCCATCTCTCATCTGAATGATGCGGAACGAATGTTTTTTGTGTCACTGCTTCTCACGCAATTGTTAGGCTGGATGCGAACCCAATCGGGAACCACGAGTCTTCGTGCTTTGTTTTATATGGATGAAATTTTTGGCTACTTTCCGCCGGTCGCTAATCCGCCTTCAAAAGCACCACTGATGACCCTGCTGAAGCAAGCGCGCGCGTTTGGATTGGGTATCGTTCTGGCAACACAGAATCCGGTTGATCTCGACTACAAAGGTCTCTCCAATACCGGCACATGGTTTATCGGAAGGCTGCAAACCGAACGCGATAAAGAGCGTGTTTTGGACGGGCTGGAAGGCGCTGGCGCCAGCGCAGGC
>JALOPY010000657.1 GCA_025453735.1 bacterium
TTGCGCCCATAGCTCAATTGGTAGAGCAATCCGACCAAGTCGGATCGGTTTCAGGTTCAGTCGAAATTTTAAAAAAGACATTTTGCGCCCATAGCTCAACTGGCAGAGCAATCCGACCAAGTCGGATCGGTTTCAGGTTCAGTCGAAATTTTAAAAAAGACATTTTGCGCCCATAGCTCAACTGGCAGAGCAACTGACTCTTAATCAGTAGGTTTCAGGTTCGATTCCTGATGGGCGTACTAAAAAAAATATAACCCATCTAATGATGGGTTTTTTATTTTGTCAATAGAAAAATATCTAAAATGAGCGAAGAAACGTACTGGGTTTATGTTTTGCAGTTGGGTGATGGTCGCAGATATGTTGGTCACACAAATAATTTAGAACGTCGGTTACATGAACATCAGGAGGGACGCAGCCCATTTACGCGACGGCATAAGCCAAAACAGTTGTTGTATCATGAGAAGCATGATAGCCGTTCTGACGCCATGAAAAGGGAGAAATTTTTCAAAGGTGGCAAAGGTCGTGAGTGGCTGACTCAAAAATTGTTAGAGCAATCCGACTGAGTCGGATAGATTCAAGGTTCGATTCCTGATGGGCGTACTATGAAAAATAGGACCCATCTGCGGATGGGCTTTTTTTATCAGGAACGGAAATCATCAAAGCAGAGCAATCCGACTAAGTCGGATAGGTTTCAGGTTCGATTCCTGATGGGCGTACTATGAAAGAAGGCTCACGAAAAAGTGAGCTTTTTTTATTTTTCTATATTTGAAATCAGCTTGTTCCTATCTCAGCTTCTTTTCCACAACTCTCACTAAATTTTTGTTTTTATCGTCAGAGTCAACTCAAAATTATTACACAAAAAAAATTTCTATTTTCCATTTTTATTTTTTGCAGAACGGGTGATATGATGTTATTTAATGCTAACGAATCCATAACGAAGTCGGCGCAGGGATAATTTTTATAAAAAAATATGCTTTGCTCAATAGCATTGCAATTGAGCAATGAAGCTATCAGGAAAATATTCACCCTCTTAATCCTTGTGATTGGATTCCACCTCCCTGTGAGTTTAACTAGTCGTGTTATGACTCAGTTAGAATTCGCCCTGAGATATAGCCACAATACTTCCGAAATTAAATAAACGAGTATGGAAGTTATTCCATTTGAAACTCATTTTAAGTTTGAATGATTTTTGCTTTATTTTATCAGCAGGTTAGTTGGGGGATATTATGTTAAAATTGTTTATCAGTCATGCCTGGGAAGATAATGAAATTATAAAAAAGATTTCAGAAAATTTGCAGCAAGATGGATTTAAAACCTGGACTTATTATAACAAGGTTGTGATAGGAAATGGAAAATTGCCTGAAACTATTAACAATGCCATTCGATGGTGCGATGTGTTTGTGCTAGAGTGGTCCAAATTTTCAGAACAATCGAAATGTGTAAGTCTGGAATGCCAGAAAGCTAAATCTTTGGATAAGCCAATTATTGTATGTTTATTTGATGCCACAACGCCATCCGAATTTTTGAGCGAATTTGAAGCACTGAATTTTACTTCCTTTTCAGAAGGCTACAAAAGATTGATTGAAACGATGCAATCAAAAAGGGAGGCAATTCGATCCAATGTGCCAGAAGATTCGAAAGCAATGAATCCTGGTCATTCGATTTTTAGAAATCAGGCAAAGAGTTTGTCAGAAGATGAAGTCAGTTATATGCTGAAAAGCTACAATTTTTTTGATAAGAATAAAAATAGCCAGGGGATCGGCTTTGATAATCAATTTGTCGCTCAGGAAATCAATGGATTTAAAGTGATTCTGGATCGCCGGGCAGGCTTGATGTGGCAACAGAGCAGCTCTGCAAAATCGATGTGGTTCGATCAGGCAAAAAACTGGATCGAGAGGCTGAATCGAGACCGACACGCCGGATATCGCGACTGGCGAATCCCGACATTGGAAGAAGCAATGAGCTTAATGCGCCGAAGAAATGGCAATGGCGGACAGTTTTTTCTCAATTCATTGTTTAATCCAAAGCAAGGCGGAATCTGGACTTCAGATTTGATAGATGGCGGCGCGCTTGCCTGGGTGGTCTTTTTCAATTATGGAAGCTGCTATGCGAATTGTTTTGATCTGGAAAATTATGTGCTCGCGGTAAGAAGTTTTCTCTGATTGGGAATTATTCCTCAAAAATTTATGCGACAAAAGCACCAGGTCACAAAGCAATCTCAGGAATGATATTATTCGGATTCAATTAAGATAGAAAACAAACACCATCCGCCAATTGGCAGATGGTGTTTATTTAAAATAAATGATCATGATAGCAATTTCAACAGAATCAACGAAGCTCGCTGCTCTGTTACTATACTCATTAAGGTTTAGAATTTCATACTGATTCCATCGCTCCAAGCGATGGAATCAGTATAGCTATGATTTTTTATGCTGAAAGATTAACCCTAAATGAGTATAGAATTCCTATAGCCAACGACGACAATTGAGCTATCGACGGCTTAAGAACTTAAAGCTCAAAGCTGATCAATTGCCCAATCAATCAGAAATAGCGCTGCTGGCAAATTTTCCTCAAATGTCGGTTGAATTTCAGATTCAGGCAATTCAAAGCCAGGGTAACTGCTCGTGGGACGCAAACTGCTCGTGGGACGCAGCTCGATGGTATAGGAAGGCACTCCGAGCAAAGCATAGAGCCAATCCACGGTATCACCGCTGGCGAGATAAAGCGTTGAAGCTTGCCCTGATGTATAATCTTTGCCATGAACCGATCGTATTTTATGCGCCATCACAACTGCAATACTGTCCAGCAAAGCTTCATCTGGCGCAGGCGAGTAGGTGTATCCCCAGGCATAAAGAATAAGCTGGCTAAAATTATGGTAACTGATCATCGCCTTCGGAGACATTTGCTGCATGAAATCTCGCAATACCTGTGTTTCCGGCTCGGAAAACGGAGCCGGTCCTCGATAGATATCAGAGTACGTATCGCCTGATGAACCCGGTCCGCCCCATTGGTAGCTGTAGTTTCGATTCAAGTCCACCCCAAACGTGCCATTGCCATTATTGCGACGATTCTTGCGCCACAATCGATCGGACGTCACTGAATACTGATGCCCATCAGGATTGACCATGGGAGCGATCCAGATTTCAGAGTTGTTGACCAGACGAGCGACGAGGGTATCGGACGCATAGTTCTCAACCAGGTATTTGGCAATCAGAAACGGCACATCCACTGAAATCCATTCCCGGGCATGATGACAACCGAACAAAACGACAACCGGCTCGTCCTCATCTTGAGCCACATTGTCGCTGATTTTGATCGCCCAGAGGTCGCGTTGTTCCACCGATTCCCCAATTGAAGTGACGGACGCAATAGCGGAATAACTGCTGGCAAGGGCATGAAGCTCGGCATCGATTTCGGCGTAAGTATGATAAAGACCAGCCGTTGGATCTGACGGTCCATTATCACAGGTGCTGCTAATTCCGAACAGATAGATAAAAACGATAAAAAGCATCAGCAAGAGGTATTTTAGATATTTCATTGCTTGCCCTCCCATTTGCTCGCATCGTCGGCGATTATTTCCACGATCAACCCTGCCTCCCGAAGTTTTGCGATATAAATGTCATACGCGCGAGCGATGGCAATATCTTCTTTCATCTCCCAGAGATCGACGCCTGAATTCACAACGATCTGCCGATCGGTCGAATCTTTGACATGAATCTTGACCAGTCGTTGCACCAGATCACTCTCTTGAATCGCTTCCGATTTAAGACCATGAGTCTGCAACATTTTGTCAGTCTTAATCACGACATAATCCGGTTCCTGGACGATGATCTCCGCGCCAGCGTTGCGCAGATTTTGAATCTCGTCGGGATTTTTGTAATAGACTTTTTGCAATCCCTGTGATTGTGCCTGTTGCGGCTGCTGCTCTGATTGGCAGACTGCAAATATCAGGCAGGCGAGCAATAAGAAGTTTATTCTAAGCATGATTGTTGCTCCTCCAATGTTTTGTTTTTGAGGATAGTATATTTTTTAACATGATAATAGACAAGTTCTGTATATGATCGTGTAATAAAATATAACTTTTTTACAAGATAAAACAATTTTATCGAAAAGTCAATCTAAACTTTAGCTATCATTAATTGAGAAAAAGGAATTCGATGTATTTCTCATTCTATTCTTAGCACAAAAAATGAATGAACGTGAATACGACAAGTAGCGGAGTAAGGGATTGATAGTCTAATGAAATTCCAGCATCC
>JALOPY010000658.1 GCA_025453735.1 bacterium
GAACATGGAGCAAATGGGGCAATCCATCGCGATTAAAACAAATTCACTGGCCATTTACACCATCACTGGCACAGGGATTAATCAACAAAAAAATCTGCAAGCGGACGTGATGCTGGATACGATGAGCATTGTGATGAGCTCCCCGATGGGAGAAAACAAACCAGATCTATCCTCTGTGCTTGGCAAAAATTTTGGGATGACGTTCACCAGCAAAGGCAAAGAGTTGGATTACACGAGAACCGAAGCGCTCGAGATCGATTTCGGAATGATGGCGGGTGGCAAGCAAAATCTCAGCAGCAATTTCCGCAACCTCTTCCCTGATCTGCCGCAGCAGCCAATCAAGATCGGCGAGACCTGGACAAGCAAGGACACCTTAACTATTCCCCAAAGCGGCATGGAAATCAACCTCAAAACTGAGACGACCAACAAGTTGGAAGGGCTGGAAGTCGTTGCTGGCATGGAATGTTTGAAAATTACCAGCAAATCTAAAGGCACAGTCGATGGCAAAGGCGAACGAATGGGGATGAATATGGGCATCGAAGGCGATACGGATGCCACCACCACCTGGTATTTTGCCTACAAGCTGGGCATATTTGTCAAAGCTGAATCAGAAAGCTTTATGGAGAGCACGATCGCAATTTCCGGTCCCCAAAATATGACCATGCCGATGAGTCAGGAGACAAAGTCAGAAGTGAAACTGATTCTGTCACCAGCCAAATAGGCGACGTGATCGTTTACAGGTTTCATGTTCCAGGTTCTGGGTTATAGAGAGCGTGCAATTATGCTTGTTAAGGGCTAATTTTTCAGTGTTAAAATCGTCAATTGTGAATTGTCAATGAAAACATAGATGTAAGCTCCTTAGCCAGACGGCTATGGAATTAAAGTCCCCCTCTCTTTTCAAGAGAGGGGGATTGAGGGGGTGAGTTTTTGAATTTGTTTAAACATCCTTTAGCATAATATCGAGTACAATTTATAACTCTGTAAAAGGAACGACAAACAATTGCCAGAACAAAACAGCTACGGGAAACTCTGAACCCGGAACCCGGAACCGGAAACCTATGAACGCTTGCAGTGTGTGGCTTGTTCGTTCAATACGATCTATCAAAATAAGGAGCAAAAGATGCTGAGCTTAAATAAAATAATTTTGTCAATAGTGATTTTGATATTTTTATTCATTCCTCTCATTATTTTCAGCCAGGAAATTCCCAAAAAAGCTTTGCTGACCATCACGCCAGAGGAAATGAAATCCCATGTGTATTATCTCGCTTCAGACCTGATGAAAGGCCGTAACACGCCCAGTCCCGAGCTGGATACCTGCGCCGCGTTCATTGCCCGGGAGTTCGCTTCGTATGGATTGAAACCGGTGGGGCATAATTCGACCTATTTCCAGGCTTTTAATGTCCAGCGAGCACGACTTTCAGAGCCAAATACGCTAGTTTTGAAAACCAGTCAGCGCGATACAACGTATCAGATCAAAGACGATTTCGTTCCGCTGCACCTGACCGCCAATCGCAAGGTTTCCGCCCCGGTTATTTTTGCAGGTTATGGCATCACCGCGCCGGAATATAATTATGACGATTATAGCTCCATTGATGCGAAAGGAAAAATTGTGCTGATTTTTACCGATGAACCGCAGGAAAAAGACAGCACCAGCGTTTTTGATGGCGTTAAAAACACGGATCACAGCAAGCTCTTGATCAAAGCGGAAAATGCCATGGATCACGGCGCAGTGGGACTCTTGCTCGTCTCGACGCCCACTCGTCGCTTTCGTCGTCCGCCCAATCCCTGGCCCAGCCTGATGCAGAATGCGCCCGAGGATGCGATTCCATTGACCCTGGAGGAAAAAATTGATTCCCGCATCGTGTGCGTGCAGATCGGAAGAAATCTGGTCGATGATCTGCTCTCCGGGACAGGAAAATCGCTGGAGGAGCTTCATCAAAAAATCGAGGAGACGCTCGTTCCGCAATCCTTTGCTTTGGCAGGAAAATCCGTAACCCTGGAAACAGCGCTGGATGCTGAAAAATATCCCACGCAAAATGTCGTTGGTTTTTTGGAAGGCTCTGATCCGATTCTTAAAAATGAAATGATCATTATTGGTGGTCATTACGATCATGTCGGGGTCCAGAATGACAGCATTTACAATGGCGCGGATGACAATGCATCCGGAACCGCTGGCGTCATGGAGATCGCTGAAGCATTCTCGCTGTGCAAAGAGCGACCGAAACGTTCCATTCTGTTCATGACATTTGCAGGCGAGGAAAAAGGGCTGTTCGGTTCCCGCTATTATACCGGCGATCCGATTTTCCCGATCGAAAATGTTGTCGCCATGCTGAATCTGGACATGATCAGCCGCAACGATACCAATGAAGTTGCCATTGTTGGCTCGAAAACCAGTGAGAATCTGAAAGCGATCAATGAAAAGTGCAACGAATCCATCGGAATGAAATTAGCCTATGATCAAGATCGGTATTTTATGCAGAGCGATCATTATTCTTTCTATCGCAAAGACATTCCAGTGTTGTTCTATAATACCAAAGACACGCCTGATCTTCACCAGCCATCAGACGATCCCGAAAAAATCATTCCCGAAAAAATGGCGCGTATTGGGCAATTGATCTTTTCAACGGCATGG
>JALOPY010000064.1 GCA_025453735.1 bacterium
CAATTACATGCTGAACAAATTTATCAAAATTATCGATAACCTTCTTGTTTACCCTGATAATATGCGCAAAAATCTTGAGCAATTTGGGGAATTGGTTTTTTCACAATCTATATTATTGGCGCTGACTCGAGCAGGGATGTTGCGGGAAGAGGCTTACACGATCGTCCAGAATTGTGCGATGGAAGTCTGGAAAACCGGAAAGTCATTTAAAAAAATTATTTTTGAACAACGAGAGATCACCGACCGTTTAACTGTCCAGGAAATAGATAATTGTTTCAATATAAATGACCATTTAAGAAATGTTGGAAAAATTTTTGAACGAGCCGGAATTGAATCGAATAACTAGCAATAAAATTGTCGAATTAAAAAATGCAGTGAGGTTGATTTGAAGAAGACGAAGAAGATTTACGAAGGTCAATTTAAAAAGATTTATACCACACCAGATCCTGACCAGCTTATCCTGGAGTACAAAGACGATATTGCTGGCGTAGAAGGATCAAGAGCAAAAGTGAAAAGCAATATCAACAAAGAAATCTCAGCGTATTTATTAGAGTACCTGGAAGGATTTAATATTCCCACACATTTCATCAAAGATTTGAGCGCTCGAGACATTCTCATCAAACGGCTTGATATGATTCCTGTCAAAATAGTGATGCATAATTATGTCAGTTCAACGGTTTTTGAAAGATATGGTCTTGAAAAAGGAAAAGAGTTGAATTACCCAATAATTGAGTTCTTTTTAAAAGATAACGAACGTCAGGATCCGATGATAAATCAAACGCACATCGTTGCTTTTAATTTGGCGACGATGGAAGAATCTCGAATGATCGAACGGATGACTTCCAAGATCAATGCTATTTTAAAATCGTTCTTTTTGCGACGTAATATGGTGTTAGTTGGTTTTACCGTGGAATACGGTCGTTTCAAAAATAAAATTTTGCTGGCCGATGAAATATCACCCGACACTTGTCATTTGTGGGATGCATCGTTAATCCGGCAAAAGAAAGAGGAGGGTTCAACCAACCTTGCAGATTATGAGATTGATGCTGAAGAAATTAAAAATCGAATTATTAAATCAACGCAGTGACGTTGTAATGCAACATCGCTACTAAATATAATGAAAGATAATGAGGTGCAGGTGGCAAAAGCAGGAATCCCGATAGTTCTCGCATTACTCTTTCTCTCGATTATTCTAATTATTGCAGCCAGGTTTACGAAGGGCATGGTGCTGCCGATTTTTGTCGTATTGACCTGGCTGATGCTCTTGTTTTCAATTTATTTTTTTCGCGACCCTAACCGAAAAACACCAGACCAGGAAAATGCAATAATTTCCCCCGCGGACGGAAAGATCATTGTGATCGAAGAAACAATTGAACAAAGTTTTTTTAAAGAAAAGGTCCGGAAAGTAAGTATTTTTATGTCCGTGTTTAGTGTCCATGTAAACCGAATTCCAATTGATGGCAGCGTCGTGTATTTTGATTATCAAAAAGGAAAATTTTATCCAGCCTATAAAGATGAAGCTGCTTTTCAAAATGAGCAAACGACGATTGGAATTGAAAACAAAAATATCAAAATTTTATTCAAACAGATCGCGGGCATCATGGCACGACGTATTGTTTGCAATGTTCGTGAAGGGATGAGCGTGAAAAAAGGAGCGCGATTCGGAATGATTAAATTTGGATCGCGTGTCGATCTATTCCTGCCTTTAAACGTACAGCTTAAAATTGAGCTCAATCAAAAAGTCACAGCCGGCGAAACAATAATCGGATTATATTGAAAACTATGAATAATAAAAAAAGCGTCATTCCGAATTTCTTTACTTCTTTGAATATTTTCTGTGGTTTTCTTGCAATCATCAATGCTCTTGAAGGGAAGGTTGTTACGGCAAGCTGGTTAATTTTCCTGGCAGCAGTTTTCGATCTTTTGGATGGACAATTAGCTCGTTTGACCAAATCAAGCAGCAGTTTTGGAGTCGAGTTTGATTCGCTTGCCGATGTGGTTTCATTTGGTGTTGCGCCGTCAATTGTATATTACAAAGCTTATTTCGCAAGCATGGGGATTTTGGGAATCATCATCAGTTTCTTCCCACTTCTGTTCGGCAGTGTTCGGCTGGCACGCTTCAATGTCATTTTTGGAGGCAAGGAAAAAACAAAGTTTGTCGGGCTTCCCATCCCGCACGCTGCGATGAGCTGTGCTTCTTTTATCATTTTTAATTATTATTTCTGGGATGAGATCTATTTATCGCGCATTGTAATTCCACAATTACTTTTTGTCTGCATTCTGATGGTGAGCACGGTCGAATATTATACCATGCCAAAAATGTCGTTCAAGCATGGTCGAGAAAATACCATCGGTATGTTTATGATTATTTTGCTCGCTATCACGCTGTCACTATTTCCGCATGAAACGTTTTACCTGCTAAATACTGCTTACATTCTGTGGGGAGTGATTCGATATTTATATCGATTGGTGAAACGTGACGGAAGGAGCAAAAAGACAAAACAGCCAATGCATAAAGAATGAGAAAAATCATTTGTATTTGTAAATGTTTTTCTGTATATTAATTACAATAATGGGCGTGGAATTATAAACAGTATGGCTGATGTATGAATCGAAAATCTGTAGGATTTGTATTTTTAGTTTTAATTATCGGAGCGATGATCGGCACCGCGCTTGGCGAGCTAATCGCTTATCTATTACCGGAAGGAGTCGTGGAACAATTTTTTTTAAAATCTGCGATGATTGGGTTCGATCCATTCACGGTTAATCTCGGAATAATTTCATTTACTTTCGGCTTTAAATTTGTCCTGAATGTCATTGGAATTGTGGGAATCGCATTCGCTGCTTATATGCTGCGTTGGTACCATCGAGAGCGATTTTAAAACGTTTATCCCATAAAGTCATTCAAATGTAATTTTAAATAGTTAGTGGGTGAACGAAAAAATAGTTTCTACTGAAATTTATGTAACAGAAACGCGTGTCACTGCGACGAGCTTGCGATGAAGCAGTCTCCCCGTTATAATTGAAGATTACTTCACTTCGTTCGCAATGACAGCGATTGGGAAATATAGGGAGTTTTCGTTCAGACACAAGTTAGATTTTTTTGAAATTTTTTAGGAGGTAATGCCATGTTTGGTTCCATTGGAACTCCTGAGCTGCTCCTTATCATGTTGGTTATACTGTTGCTTTTTGGCTCAAAACGATTGCCAGAATTAGCAAAGGGAATCGGCAAAGGAATCAGACAGTTCAAAAAAGCGATGGATGATGTCAAGGATGAAATTGATATCACTGACATCGATCGAAACTTAAAAGGGTAGTCGCGTGTCGAATTGACAGCGTGAAAAACAACAATCAAATTACTCGAAAAAAATAAAGTCATATATTTTTGATTGGAGGAAAAATGCTTGGTTTAGGAATCCAGGAATTGCTTATTATCTTTTTTATCATCATCTTATTATTCGGGGCAAAAAAACTGCCGGATTTAGCAGCAGGATTGGGCAAAGGAATCAAAGAATTCAAAAAAGCCACCCAGGGACGGGACGAGGACGACCAGAAAAAAATTGAAGAAGGAAAAATTGACGGGAAGGAATAAGGCGAGCTGGCTTGAACCGGAACGAATTGGATTTTGGTTCCATTGAATCGCTGTTGCTGCAAGCAAAAATAACCTGTCGTCAAATTACTGAGCAATTTCTAAATATTATAAATGAAGGCAAAGAGTGGAATGCCTTCATTTCTATTTTAGGCGATCGCGCGATTACGAATACGAATCAGGTCGATGATTGTCAATTGATTCCTTAAAAATAATCCCGAACAGGTGAAGCAATATCGATCAGGGCATATCAAGCTGTTTGATCTTTTCATTGGCAAAATTATGAGCGAGACCAGGGGAAATGCCAATCCTCACCGGGTGAATAAAATTTTGCGCGAAAAATTATCTGCACTTTAATTTATTCTTCGTGGAGAAAAATCTTGACTTTTAAAACTTTTTCGGTTAAATTGTACATCATTTTTTAAGGATTGCTATTTTCAATCCAGACGGTTAACAATAAGTTGCAATGGATATTCGATCCAGACTGGCAAGTTTAGGACGGTGAATTAATTAAGTCGCTCATTTGATAAAGCAAGCTTGCATTTATTCGAGTAAAGATCATTCGTAAATGGGACAGTTATTTAATTCACGTCCCTTAAGCAGTGAAAACCAGAACAATCAAAATTCATTCAACTCCAGAAAAATCTGTGATCTGAGGACGTGGCGCAACGGAGTTTTGCTTCTCATTCAAAACGGAGATAATGATGAAACCGAAAGAGATCCAAAAATTAATTGAACTTGTTGAGAAAAGTGATATCTCTGAGCTGGAAGTAAGTCGCTGGGGTAGAAGAGTTCGCATCACGAAATCTTCGACAGTTTCTGTTGCGAAATCGAGTGCAGATTCAGTCGTTATTTCCAGCACCCCACCTCCAATTCGACCTCTGTCAGCGATTACTGCGCCTGTCGCATCTGTTGAAACAATCGAAATTCCGGCGCCCGCAAAAGCGCCAGACCAGAATGTTTTTGAAGTAAAATCTCCAATGGTGGGAACCTTTTATCGCGCTCCTGCGCCTGATGCCACTCCCTACGTTCAAGTCGGTGATATTGTTTCTCAAAACCAGGTATTATGCATTATCGAAGCGATGAAACTAATGAATGAAATCGAATCTGAAGTGCGTGGCAGAATAATTGAAATTTCGGTTGAAAATGCTCGCCCCGTCGAATATAACCAGGTTCTATTTAAGATTGAGAAACTATGAGAAAACTTAGGAGCAGTTGAATTGTTCAAAAAAATACTTGTGGCGAATCGAGGGGAAATAGCATTACGGATCATTCGGGCGTGTAAAGAACTTAATATTCCGACGGTTGCGGTTTATTCTGAAGCGGATGCCGATTCGCTTCACGTTCGATTTGCAGATGAATGTGTTAAAATTGGTCCACCTCCAAGCTCACAGAGCTATTTGAATATACCACGAATCATTAGCGCCGCAGAGGTAACCAATGCGGATGCGATCCATCCTGGCTACGGCTTCCTGGCGGAGAACGCCCAATTTGCCGAAATCTGTGAATCCTGCCACATTCGTTTCATCGGTCCATCATCGGAGATGATTGCCAATATGGGCGATAAATCGTTCGCAAAAGCGAAAATGAAAAAAGCCGGCGTTCGAACCATTCCTGGCAGCGATGGAATTGTAAATGATTTAAAAACTGCCGAAACCATTGCCGATGAAATCGGTTTCCCGGTAATTTTTAAAGCCACGGCTGGTGGCGGGGGCAGAGGAATGAGAGTGGTAAGCGATAGAAAGGAACTTGAAAAAGCGTTTATCACCGCAAGAACCGAAGCCAACGCTGCGTTCAGTAATCCCAACTTGTATATCGAAAAATATTTTGAACATCCGCGGCATATTGAAGTACAAATCTTAGGCGATAAATACGGCAACGTCATCGCCCTGGGCGAGCGGGAATGTTCCATTCAACGAAAACATCAGAAGTTAATTGAAGAGTCGCCATCACCGGCAGTGAATGAAAAACTGCGCAAGAAATTAATTGATACTGCGGTTCGAGGCGCAAAACAGGTTCGCTATGAAAGCGCGGGTACGATTGAATTTTTATTGGATCAGGATGGAACTTTCTATTTCATGGAAATGAATACCCGGATTCAGGTGGAACATCCAGTAACAGAAGCTGTTTTTGGATTAGACCTGATTAAAAAACAAATCCTGCTTGGCGCCGGCGAAAAACTTGATACCATCATTCGAGGCTATAAATTGAGAGGACACGCGATCGAGTGCCGAATAAATGCTGAAGATCCTGACAAGAATTTTCGTCCTTCCCCGGGCAAAATTGAAGCATTTCATGTCCCTGGTGGACCCGGCGTTCGGGTCGATACTCACGCTTATTCTCAATATGTGATTCCATCATTTTATGATTCCCTGATCGCAAAATTGATTACATCAGGAAAAGATCGTGACGAGGCAATCGGTAGAATGAAGCGAGCCCTTGATGAATTTATCATCGAAGGGGTGGCGACTACCATACCATTTCATAAGCGAGTGATGAATGATATTGATTTTCAGCAAGGAAATTTTGATACCAAATATATTGAACGAATGCTAACTTAAAAAAATAATTAATTGAAAAGGGAGAATTGAAAATGGAAATACCAAAGGAATTGCTTTACACACAAGAGCATGAATGGATCCTATTCGATGATTCAGCCAATACTGCTACCATCGGAATTACAGACTACGCCCAGGGAGAATTGGGAGACATCGTATTTGTCGAACTGCCCAATGTCGGCGCTACAGTAAAACAAATGGATCCTTTTGGCACGATTGAAGCGGTCAAGGCTGTTTCAGATCTGTTTTCACCGGTAACAGGAGAGGTCGTTGAAGTCAATTCACTATTGCAAGATCGACCAGAGCTGATCAACCAGGATCCGTACGATAAGGGCTGGATGATAAAAGTAAAGATTTCTGACAGCTCTGAATTAAATTCGTTGATGAGTCCGGAAGATTACAAAACACATATCAGTTAATAATCAAACCTTTCATCTTACAAAATATATTTTTTTTGGAGTCACATTTATGCCTTTTATTCCCAATACCGATGCGGATCGAAAAGCAATGTTGGAGCGGATCGGTGTTCAAAACTTCGAGCAATTAATTTCTAACATACCAGGTGAAATACGATTTAAAGGTGAGCTGAATCTTCCCGAGCCACTATCAGAAATGGAAGTGGAGCGGGAAATTCGACACAAGACGTGCTGCAATCAAGGCATTTCCGATGCGATCAGCTTCCTGGGAGGCGGCGCTTATGATCATTTTATTCCTGCTGCAATCAATCACATTGCATCCCGATCAGAATTTTATACGGCTTACACGCCTTATCAACCGGAGGTAAGTCAGGGAACGCTCCAGGTTATTTACGAATATCAATCCATGATCGCAGAGTTAATGAACATGGAAGTCGCCAATGCGTCAATGTACGATGGCGGTTCTGCCCTGGCTGAAGCTGTGTTAATGGCTGTGGCAGAAACCAACAAGACAAAAGTGCTCGTGTCAAAAGCTGTCCATCCGCATTATCGGCAAGTCATTCGAACCTATTGTCATGGTCAGAAAATAAAAATCAATAGTGTTGAAATTGGCGAGGGAGTTACTTCAATTTTAGATTTGAAGTCAAAAATTGACAATGAAACAGCCGCCGTAGTCATTCAGCACCCAAATTTTTTGGGCAATCTGGAACACGTTTACGAGATCAGTGAAATCGCTCATCACAACGGTGCGCTCCTCATCACTTCAAATGATCCGATATCGCTGGGATTGTTAGAACCGCCTGGTAAATATGATGTGGATATTGCCACCGGTGAGGGACAATGCCTGGGCAATAGCCTGAATTTTGGCGGTCCCTATTTAGGCATTTTAACATCCAAATTCAAATTCGTCAAGAGAATGCCCGGCCGCATTGCAGGCGCCACAGTCGATAAAAACGGCAAGCGCGGATTCGTTCTGACATTTCAAACCCGTGAACAACATATTCGAAGAGAAAAAGCAACTTCCAATATCTGCACCAACCAAGCGCTAAATGCGCTTATCGCGACGGTTTACCTGGCTTTGATGGGAAGACAGGGCATTCAAGACGTTGCAACGATGTGCCTGCAAAATAGTCATTATTTAGCTGAACAAATATCGAAATTAGGCAGTTTTCAAATCCCATTTCCTTCAGCATTTTTTAAAGAGTTTATCGTCAGCACTCCGGTTCCTCCATCAGAGATTATTAATAGTCTGATGTTACAAAATATTTATGCTGGAATCGACCTGGCCCAGTTTGATTATGGTTTTAAAAATTACCTCCTTGTCGCTGTGACAGAGAAGCGAACCAAAGAGGAAATGGATGCGTTTGTCGAAACTTTAAAAAAATTTAATTAAGAACAAAGCAAGGAACTTTTAGTTCAGGTCGTAGTTGTAATATACAAAAGTCGCTCAAAAGAGCTTAGCACACATGCAAGTCAAATAAAGGTGGAGGTTGCCTATCGGGAAAAGTTCGCTAAAGGTTTATGAGAGATATGAGTTGAATAGTATCTGAATGTAGTGTTTTGTTGAAAACGAATCAATAATTTTAGAATATCTCAACACCTTTTGATGAGTTTTTCCTTAAATGGGTTAAATTCCGAATGGTTGAGGTGAACCTTTGTTAATTGTGAAAGGTCTGACCTTTTTCATTCGGTTTTTTTATTTTAGAACATGAATAATTGTGGAGGATTGATCCAATGAAGAAATATGTTGTGATGGCATCTATGATTTTAGTATTATTAATCGCTGCTCAACAGGTGTTTGCTGTTAGCGAAGCTGCGCTGCTATTCCTGTTGATTTCCCCCGGCGCTCGTTCAGCTGGGATGGGCGAAGCATTTGTTGCTGTTTCAAATGATGCCTCGGCAGTTTTCTGGAATCCGGCTGGATTGGCGTACCAGTATGGCAAACAAATCACCTTTATGCATGCCAACTGGCTGCCTGGTTTGACCAGTGATATTTTTTATGAATTCCTCGCCTATCGAATGAGCATTGAAGGAGTAGGCACCATTGGCTTCAATGTTGTTTATCTTGACCTCGGCGAACAACAGCGGACCGATGAGCAGGGGAACGAGCTTGAAAAATTTTCGAGCAACGAATTTGCCATATCTGCTTCTTACGGCGCCACAGTTACTGACGATCTTGCCATGGGAGTAACCTTGCGTTACATCCGAAGCAACCTTTCAAAATTTGGCGCTGGCGCTGAAATTGGCAGTGGTCAAGCCAGTGTCTTCGCATTTGATGTCGGACTGCTCTATACGTTTCCTTTTCATAGCAGAAAGCTAATCTGGGGATTGAATATCTCGAATATGGGTCCAAAAATCGCATATATCGATGAAGCCCAGGCTGATCCACTCCCCACCAATTTCAAGACGGGAATTGC
>JALOPY010000065.1 GCA_025453735.1 bacterium
AATTTATTACCACTGCAATTGACGAAGTGAAACAATCGGCATTGATTGGAATTATCCTGGCAGTCCTGATTCTCTATGTTTTCCTACGTCGCGTTGGCGTTACCGCAATTATCAGCATTGCCATCCCGATTTCGATCGTCGCAACGTTCAACCTGATGTACTTTAAAGGGCTCACTTTAAACATTATGACGCTGGGCGGATTGGCGCTTGGCGCGGGTATGCTCGTGGACAACGCGATCGTGGTGATGGAAAATATTTTTCGCAACCTGGAATCGGGCATGTCCTTAAAAGAGGCCTCGGTTCAGGGTACCGCCCAGGTGAGCGGAGCTATTACATCTTCCACGCTTACCACGATTATTGTTTTTCTGCCGATAGTATTCCTTCATGGCGCGGCAGGAGAACTTTTCAAAGATCAAGCCTGGACCGTAGCATTTTCGTTGCTATCATCGCTCGTTGTGGCAGTGCTTGTCATTCCCATGCTGAGCAATCGTTTTTTGCAGACAACGCCCAGCACATCACGTCGCCAGTCAATCCAATTTTCGGGATATGGCGAGTTCTTATCAAAGGTGCTCGATAGAAAATGGCTCGTCATTCTTGCGTCACTTGTCGCCATCGCTGTTGCTGTGTTGTTAATCCCGATTGTGGGCAGTGAGTTTATTCCGAAAACCGATTCAACTGAATTTTCGATCGACATCACGCTGCCGGAAGGCACTGAATTGCGACGGACTGAAGCAACTGTCGCTAATATTGAAGCGCTTATCCGTGAAGCGGCAGGCACCGATATCGAAACGATTTACAGCAAAATAGGTCCATCTGCAACAATCACCGGAGATCAGAGCTCGATATTCGAAGATGAAAATACGGCAATCATGAAAATTATTCTGAAAGCGAATACCGCGGTAGCATCTGATAAAATCATTAATCGTATTGCCGCAATTTTGGATGACATCCCCGACCTGGAAACCAAATTTGTCCAGGAACAAACTGCATTGCAGACCACGCTTGGCACCGAAACAGCGCCAATTGTTGTCGAAGTAAAAGGGGAAGACCTGGAGATCATCCAAATCTTGGCCGACCAGGTGAAACAGCAGTTGCAAACGATGCCGGAATTATTTAACTTCGAGTCGAGTTTTGATGAAGGGCGCCCTGAAGTGAACGTCGTGCTGGATCGCGTGAAAGCGGGAATTTATAATGTCAGCATCGAAAATATCAGCTCTCAGTTGCAGGATCAATTAATGGGACGAAATGCTGGTGAATGGGAAACTGAGGGCGAATTGCAGGACATAACAATCAAGCTTCCTTACCTCAGCGTCGGTCAATTAGAAGACATTACGATTGAAAGCGGGAGTCAAAAAATACGCTTGAGCGAGTTGGCTGATATTCGGATGTCCGCCGCGCCAAAAGAAATCAATCGCAACAATCAGGTGCGGGTTGGCAAAGTGACTGCCCACATTAATTCTGATAAACCATTCGATCATATCGTCAAAGCGATAGAAACACGAGTCAACAAAATTGATTTTCCGCCTGAATATCAATACCAGATTACCGGCGAAGAGCAATTGCGCAAGGAAGCCTTCCAGAATTTGAAATTTGCGCTCATTCTTTCGATTATTCTCGTCTATATGGTACTGGCTTCCCAGTTTGAATCCCTGGTCCATCCTTTTACAATTTTGTTCACGATTCCCTTAGCCGGTGTCGGAGCAATTTTTGCTTTTTTCATCTTTGGAAAAGCCTTGAATATTATGGCGTATATTGGAATCATCATGCTGGCGGGAATCGCGGTAAATGATTCCATTATTTTTGTCGATGCCATCAACCAGCTTCGCAGGGAAGGTGTGCCATTGCGCGCAGCGATTATCGAAGCCGGACAGCGCAGAATCCGCCCGATCATCATGACCAGTTTGACAACTATTTTGGCGCTATTGCCACTCACACTTGGCTTTGGCGAAGGAGCGGCGCTGCGCTCGCCTATGGCGCTGGCAGTTATTGGGGGACTGATTACATCGACAATTTTGACACTGATCGTGATCCCCTGTGTCTATTTGGTGTTGGATCAGTTGCGAAAAGTGTGAAACAGCAGATGTCAAAAGTGAAAAGTGAAAAAAAGATTTTCTTGTCATTTTTTTTATGTCGCCATTTCACGTTTGCCATTTCACGTTTCACGTTTGCCGTATCACATTTTAGATCTTGAAAAATATCTGTTGGAATCAAAAAATATGAACGTTATCAAATTCGTTATCAATCGAAAAACCTTTATTAGTATGCTGTTCATTGGATTGGTGCTGCTGGGATATATTTCCTACAAACAATTACCCGTGGAGCTGTTCCCGAGCGCCGAGCTTCCGTTCCTCATCGTGAACGTGAACGGCGTCCGGGAGATGGATCCTGAATACATGGAAAAACAGGCGGTAATTCCCCTGGAAGGCGCCATCAGCACCCTCGAAGGTATCGATAAAATTGAATCCTTTGTTGACCGTCGCAGCGGCAGGCTCATGGTTTATTATAACCAGAAAGTCAAGATCAAATATGCGTACTTGAAACTCCAGGAACAGGTAAATATCATCAAAACCTCATTGGGTGATGAATTTTTCGTCAATGTTTTCAAAATCGACACCGAACAACTTTCCAATATGTTTATGTCGCTGCAAATCAGAGGCAGCGGCGGTGTCAATCGTATTCGCAACGTCGTCGATCAAAAAATCGTCAGGGAATTGGAAAATATCGACGGTATCGCCAATTTAGAAGTCTATGGAGGACAACAAAAATCCGTTGAAATTATTCTGAATGAACAAGCCTGTCGCGCCCACAATATCACGACTGCCCAGATCCGAACATTGATCGCCCAAAACAGCCAGAGCAAAGCCTTTGTCGGGCAGGTTTACGAACAAGACAAACATTATTTTGTAAATCTCCTGGCTGAATATACCGATGTGCGTGACCTGGAAAATATTGTCGTCAGGCAACAGGGACCGGTTCTGTTGAAAGATGTCGCCCAGGTAAATGTCGGGGTCAAAGAAGAAACATCGATCAGCCGGGTCAATGGGCTGGAATCGATTTCAATTCAGTTGGTTCGGGATACCCAGGTCAATTTGATCGAGCTCTCTCATACAGCTCGATCCGTCATTGATCGGCTGAATAAAACATTAACGAACGATGACATCGAGATCGTTATCCAGAGCGATGTTGCAGAGGATATGGAAAAAAATATTGACCTGATTATCCAGCTTGCCATCATCGGAGGCATACTAGCGATCATTATTCTCTGGATTTTTCTGAAAAATCTGCGCATGGCTGCAGTCATCTCGCTGGCGATTCCCATTTCAGTTTTTACCGCGTTCAACTTCTTTTATGCATCCGATATCTCGCTGAACAGCCTGACACTGGTTGGAATGGCGCTTGCCGTTGGCATGTTGGTGGATAATAGCGTGGTGGTTCTGGAAAACATCTATCGCCTTGCCTCCGGCCGAAAAGATATTAATACAGCAGTAATCCAGGGGACTTATGAAGTGTGGCGATCTATTTTTGCTGCAACAATTACGACGGTTGCTGTGTTCCTGCCTTTCGTCTTCGCATCCGATTTTATCGTGCGAACCATCGGTCGTCATATCGGCGTTTCAATTATTTCTACGCTATTGGTTTCTCTGTCCGTTGCATTGTTGTTGATCCCAATGGTCACCCATTTTTTCCTGGTTCGGTATCGTGACCAGGATGCCAGCGCATTGAATTTCAATATCGTTTCACCCAAGAATCGATTGCTGCAAATTTATCGGGTCATCTTGAAAGCGACGATAAGGTTTCCGGTCCGAACGATTATCCTTGCAGTTATCTTGTTTATGGCAAGCCTTCTCATCTCAATCGCCGTGAGTGTCAATGTTTCCCGTGAGGTTGAGACAACAGATTTCAATCTCTATGTAACGATGCCCCGCGGTGCAACGCTGGAGTCAACTGATTTAGTTGTCGCCGAACTGGAGGAACGATTGTCCGGCATTGAAGAAAAACAGGACGTTGTCAGCAATATCAATGAAGAAGAAGGAATCATCAGCATTAAATTAAAAGATAATTTTGAAAAAATCAAAGGCAGAACCGTTGCGCAGGTAAAAAGCGATATTCAGAAACGAATCGAGAACTTCAATGCCGCAGAAGTCAGTTTTGAGCAACCAACCGCCAGTAGCCGATTCCGCGGTGGATTGGGCGGAAATCCTGGCGGCGGAATGGAGCGAATGTTAGGAATCGGCGCCCAAACTGAAAAAGTCGTCATCAAAGGAAGTAACTTTGATATCATGCGAAATATGGCTGGAGACATCCAGGATTACCTGGAAGAACTCTCGTCCATTAACTCTGTCAGGCTCAACATCGCTGATGATCGTCCTGAAATTCATTTGCTGTTCGACTCGGAATTATTGAGCCATTACAATATCTCTTTAAATACCATCGCATCCGAGCTGGGAGGTTTTCAAAACGAAATTTCCTCTGGTTTAAAATATAAGCAAGGCACTGACGAATATGATATTATTATTCGCAATGAAGACTTAAC
The DNA here is from genome assembly GCA_025453735.1 of bacterium. Lineage (GTDB taxonomy): Bacteria > Zhuqueibacterota > Zhuqueibacteria > Thermofontimicrobiales > Thermofontimicrobiaceae > JALOPY01. Next base: position 4,535 of record JALOPY010000065.1, read on the forward strand.
CGACAAAACCATCGATGACCTGAGAATTTTGCCAATACCCTCTCAGTCAGGTGGGACTTTTGAATTGGAGCAACTGAGTCGAATCATCTATTCTTCCGGGAAATCGGGAATCAATCGGGTCAACCAGGAGAAGCAGATTGAAATTAGCTACCAGTTTTTATCTGAAGTGAATGATTCCAAGAGTTTGCTGGATGCATCGAGAGCTGAAGTGGACCAGGTCGTCGCCAGCATCAATGTTCCTCCCGGAATTGCGATCGAAGTGGTTCACGATGAAACTGATTTTGGAGAATATGTATTTCTTATCATCGCTGCCTTTATTCTGATTTATATGATTCTCGCATCTGTTTTCGAATCACTGTGGCAGCCATTTGTGATCATGTTCACCATTCCATTAGCGGCAATAGGATCATTCTGGGCATTGATTTTTACCGGGAATTCCTTGCTCAATGCCAATACATTAACCGGATTTCTAATTCTGCTGGGTGTCGTTGTCAACAACGGAATCATCCTCATCGATTACACCCGAATTTTAAGACAGCGGGGCTTTAATCGCTCAAGAGCCCTGATCATGGCGGGACAGGCGCGGGTGCGTCCCATAATAATTACCGCTTTCACAACAATTGTCGCCATGTTTCCCCTGGCAATGGGCAAAGCCGAATATGTCACACGCATCGGCGCTCCCTTTGCAATCACGGTGATCGGGGGATTGACGGTGAGCACATTGTTTACCCTTATTTTTATTCCAACTGTCTATTCAGGATTGGAAACAGCATTAGAATGGATTAGAAAATTAAACTGGAAAATCAAGCTGATTCAACTGGCGCTATTGATCGCGGGACTGATTTTGATTTATTTCAATGTCGATAGCTGGCTCTGGAAAATTTTCGATATGTTTGCTTTAGTCATGTTGATTCCTGCAACGACATATTTTGTGATGACCAGCTTGCGCCAGGCAAAGTCGGAAATCTTATAATCGAGCGAGTTACGGCAGCAACGTATTTAATTCCTAAATAGTAAAATCGTTGTACATTGGGTAAAGGTTTTATAGAACGCGGATGACACTGATGACGCGGATTTACGCAGATAAAAACCAGATGAAAATCCGCGAAGATCAGTGTAATCCGCGTCATCCGCGTTCTATGATCTTTTTGGTTCTGGCTTGTCCAGATTAGAATATGGTAGTTATTTATGATGACAGCGACACACAACAAATCTAATGAACCATTGGTAATTAAAATTCAGCATATCGTAAAAATATATGAAGAGGATATGCGCTTCGTCAAAGAATGGAAACGAGGCAAAATCATCCAGCAAAAAGCCGGATTAACGAAAAGCTATTCATCCTGGCGCGAACTCGATGATTTTATCTGGCAATTGCCCTTGCTGGGATTCCTGATTTATTTTATTTATTTTTATCTCCAGGCTGGCTTGTGGCAGTTTATCACCGCGCATATTCTCTATTTCTATGTGTTTTTCCTATGGAAGCCAATCAGTCTGTACCTGGAAAATCATCTCAAGCACCACAACAATTTGATTCTATCCTGGATAAATCGCTGGTTTTATCGCGTATTTCTCTGGGGATTCCCATTGATCAATTTGATTATCTTTTATTTCAAATGGAAGAATATCACCATCCTGATATTTATCGCAATGGTGTGGTACCTGGCGTTGGCAATTTATGTCACATCGAATCGATTGCATCGCGACAGCGTGAACATCATGCGCCTTACTGGTAAATTTGCCGGGTTAAGAAAAAATTTCTACCGATTGGTTCAAACGATTCCCATCATCGGTCGAAAAAAAGTCCCGTTTAAAGCACTCGATAGCGTTTCGCTCGAAATCGGCAGCGGAATGTTTGGCTTGTTGGGACCGAATGGCGCGGGCAAAACCACGCTCATGCGGATCATCTGCGGCATTCTGGAACAAACACGGGGGACAATTACGATAAATGGTATCAATTTAAAAGAGAAGCGCGAAGAGTTGCAAGGATTGATCGGTTACCTGCCACAGGAATTTGGCACGTATGAAAACATGACAGCTTACGAATTTCTCAGTTACCAGGCAATTTTGAAGAACATTTATGACGTGGCGGAACGGGAAGATAGAATTAATTACGTCATTTCCGCAGTTCATCTCGATAAAAACCGGGATCAAAAAATCGGATCATTCTCCGGCGGAATGAAACAGCGCATCGGCATTGCCCAGACGCTGCTGCATCTCCCACGAATATTAGTTGTGGACGAACCGACCGCAGGACTGGATCCGAGAGAGCGAATTCGCTTCCGCAATCTTCTGGTCGATCTCAGCCGGGAACGAATTGTGATTTTTTCAACGCATATCATCGAAGATATTTCCAGCTCATGCAATCGGGTGGCAGTTCTCAACAGGGGCAAACTCTGCTACCTGGGCGATCCGCAGGAGATGGCAAAACTCGCAGAAGGCTATGCCTGGCAGTTCAATGTCCCTGCCAGTGAATTCGAAGCGACCGCCAAAGATCTCTGGATTGTTCATCACATGCGGGATGGCGATCAAATTCGGGTCCGATGTTTATCCCAGCAGCAACCGCATCCTGACGCGCAACACGTACGACCGACTCTCGAAGATGCCTATTTGTGGTTGTTGAGAAAATCTGTTTGTTAAAATCCCGCATGGCGCAAGAGTTGAAGAAGAAAATCCATTTGATTGGAGCAATCCCCAAAAGTTGGTAAAAACCGTTGAAACGGTTTTAAAGTGTTTCTTTGTTACTTTCAAACACCATGATAAATCATGGTGCTAATTTAAAAACCATTGAATTAACACCACAATTTATTGTGGTGTTAATTGGTCATGAAATAAACAGGTAACTGCTTCAGCAGTTTTGCAGTATTAATGCCATATTCACCAAAATACCAACTAGTGGGATTTGCGCCCCACTTGATCACAAAACAGGACTGAACTTATGACATATCAATATCGTCTCAAAACAACATTGAATATAATAGCTCGATTGTTTCGCTACAATTTGAAAATCATTTTTGCCAACAAATTTATTTATTTTCTGCTGGCAGCAACCATTATCTTTCTTTTAGTTACCACGATCATTTTATTAGATTCTGATGCCAACCCGACCGAGGGGACTGTTTATTACGTGTTGTTGTTCCCGGGAACATTATTAATTTTTTATCCTACCGTATTCGGCATCCAAAACGATGTTGATACCCAGATGATTGAAATACTTTTTGGAATTCCCAACTATCGCTACAAAGTCTGGTTGGTCAGAATAGTGCTCATTTATGTCGTTGTCTCCGGAATTCTGCTGATTCTGAATTTAGTCGCATCGGCTGCTCTCGTCTCTGTTCCATTACTCAAAATGACCTATCAACTGATGTTTCCGATATTCTTTCTTGGTAGTCTGGCATTTATGGTATCCACCATGGTGCGAAATGGAAATGGCACTGCCGTGATCATCATCATTATCGGCTTAGCATTCTGGATCGCGAGCGAGCCGCTTGCTGCCAGCTCCTGGAATTTATTTCTCAACCCTTTTTCCGTTCCATCCAACGTTAATGAAGCGGTTTGGGCTGATACGACGTTCAATAACAGACTTTATTTATTCATCGGTACTGTCGTCGCAGTTCTTTTTGGTTTGCTGTTTCTTCAGAAACGGGAAAAATTTATTTAAGCTCCTTCTCGTTATTTTTGATTAATGAAGGAATTTTCCTACAATGAGAAGCGGAGTGAACAGAATTTTCTAAACACAAAATATTCCTTCCAAAAAAAATCTCCGTGAGTCTCTGATTCCTCAGTTGCTCCTTGTAAGGTTTTTTTATACTATTTTTGACACAAGCTTTGAAATTCGGATACCATAAATTAATGATCAAAAAAAAGCAGCTCTACCTGAACGAAAAACCCATTCACCTCCTCAGCGGTGAAATCCACTACTGGCGCGTGCCCGCTTATTATTGGAAACATTGTTTGGAACGCATCAAAGAAATGGGGCTTAAAATTATTGCCACTTACATCTGCTGGGAATTCCACGAGTATGAAGAAAGGAAATTAGATTTTATTGGCAAAACTGCCGCCGAACGAAATTTAGTCAGCTTTCTTGAAATTTGCCAGGAGATGGGATTCCAGGTTATCATCCGACCAGGTCCATATATTTATTCCGAATGGCAACAAGCTGGCATCCCGGCGCGTCTGGCAAAATTTTATCGCTTGCATCCTGCGTTTTTAAATGAAGCAAAAAATTATATTGAGCAGGTCACCGAAGTTTTGAAGCCTTTCTTTCATACCAATGGCGGCAATATCATTCTGTTGCAGGCAGATAACGAGATCGACTCATTTGCAATTTTTCATGGCAGGCAATTAGGTATTTATGGCGGCGAAGGATTATTTCAAGAGTTTTTAATAGAAAAATATGGAACGATCGATCGCCTCAATGAATCCTGGCAAAGCTACGATTCAGGACATTCATCCATGGACAAAAATTCGTGCGATGGATTTCAGGGCGTTTCACCATTGGTGCGCCCAAAAGATTGCCCGATGGATGATTGAAACCTACAAAAATGTTGGCGTAGATATTCCGATCTATCTCAATACAGTTCATAATTGTTACAGCCAAAATTTGAGAGAAATGGCGAATGAATTTGGAATGATTGGCATCGATCTGTATCCT
>JALOPY010000659.1 GCA_025453735.1 bacterium
GCGATAAAACGGTTTCCCGATAATGTTGCTTCCTATCGGATGTTAGCCGCGATTTATTATTCCAACCGCGATTTTGAAGGAGCGGAGCGGGTTTATAAAAGAATAATTCAACTCGATCCAGCCAATATCGAATCCCGATATAGCCTGGTTGCAATTTACATGGCTCAAGGCAAAGAATTGGAATGCGCGGCTGAGTATGAAAAAATGATTGAGCTTGGCTATGGATCGCCAGAGATTCGCATCAATGTGGGGAATATCTATATTGAGAACAAATTGTTTAGCCAGTCCGAAAAGATTTTTACAGATTTTGTCAAAGAATTTCCTGACGATGAACGCTCCTACCTGGCAATGGCAAAATTGTTTATTGCTAAAGGGGATACATCATCGGCAGTAAACTGGTATCAAAAAGGATTGAACGAGAATCCGGAATTTGTAACATGCCTGGAAGAATTATTGGATGTATATCGAATTCAAAAAAAATGGAATGATGCTGCGTTGCTGCTCAAGCAGTCTATCTCCAGGGACGTCTCCAATATCCAAAATTATCTTCTCCTCGGCGAGTTGTATTATCAGCAAGGAGATACCGTTGCGGCTGTTGCGGAATTCGATCATGTCATTGAACTTTTCCCTAATGATTTTCGCGCGTATTTCAGTTTAGCTTCATTATATTATCAACAGGGAGAGTGGGAGCCAGCAGAAACAAATTTTAAAAAATCTATCGATTTGAATAAGGATTTCTCTCGTTCCTGGATCACATTAGGCTTACTTTATCTTCGCACACAAAAATTAGAAAGCGCTGAAGAACATTTTAGGCTGGCTGTTGCAGCTCTTCCAGATGATCCACATATTAATTTTCTGTTAGGCTCGGTTTTGAACCAGCGACGCAAAACAGATGAAGCAATTCCTTATCTTGAAAATTGCCTGCGGATTGATTCGAACTATGTCGATGCGATGAGCACGTTAGCAATGATATATGATGATAAGAAAGTCTATCACAAATCCGACAGTCTCTATCAAGCTGCATTAGCCGCACGCCCGAATGATCCTTTGCTGATGAATAATTACAGCTATAGTCTTTCAGTCCGTGGTATAAAACTGAAAGAAGCAATTGCTCTGGCGCAGAAAGCTGTTGCAGCAGATTCAACGAATGGCGCATATCTCGACACATTAGGCTGGATCTATTTCAAGCAGGGTGATTATGCAAATGCTTTGGAATATATTTCAAAAGCGATCAAGTATCGTGATACTTCTGCGGAGGTCATGGAGCATCTCGGTGATGTCTATGAAAAATTGAATGATCTGGAAAACGCCCACTTCTATTGGCGAAAAGCACTGGAGCTCGATGCTGACCGGACAGAAATTTTAGAAAAATTAGAAAAGAAGTAATTATCCCAAAATTTCGAGGAATAATTTGAAACGAATTACGGCATCTGTCATAGCTCTAATAATTGTGATTCTAATAACCGGATGCGCTCACATATCAAAGCGAGCCCCGCTGTCGTTGGATCGCATCAGCATTGCCCAAATCAGGCACAATCTCGAACAGAACAATTTGCGCTACCGTTCGATGCTGGCTGATGCTGAAATCAGTATCGAATCACCGACGATAAATTTTACAGCGGCGTCGAAAATCGCTCTCAAAAAAAATGATTCACTATTCATTCAAATTAAAGCGCCGTTTGGCATTGGCGTGGCGACTATCTTTGTTGATAAAACGAAGTTCCTGGTTTATAATTCATTTGAAAATAGCCTGTATTTTGGTGATCCTCAAAAAATAAATTCAAAACAATTTTTCCCAATCGATATTAAGTTTGAAAATATTTTTCAAGTCTTTTCTGGTATTCATCTGCTGGATGATTCTGAAAACGATTCTCTCGCACTCGACAATAATCAGTACCTGATCGTCGTGAAAGACAGGGATAATATTCAAAAATATTGGATCGATCCTCAAAAATTCGTCGTCACCGAATTCCAATTAACCGGATTGAAGAGCGAAAAATTGGCAACTGTGGAATACAAGCAATTTGAAAAAACAGAAAAGATGTTTTTGCCAAAATTAATACAGATCACCCAGCCAGGCCGAAAGACCCGGTTGACGATTCTTTACTCCGATCGCAAAATTAATTATCCCCTGGAAGAAAAAGATTTTAAATTTAAAGTTCCGAGCCAGGTCAAGAAAATTCAATTATGAAATTTGCTGCAAAAAAATTGGAGGATCGATTGATCCGTTCTGAAAAATCAAATAATTTGAAAACTGAAAATCCTGAATTGTCAATTCTCATCCCTCTTTTTAACGAAGAGGAGTCATTGCTGGAATTGTACCACAAGATCACAGATGTCCTGCAAAACTATCAGCGGAGCTATGAAATTGTATTTATCGATGATGGCTCAACCGATCGATCGTTTGAAGTTCTTCAGCAGCTCCATCGTCAGGATCAGCGGATTCGTGTCTATCAATTCAGAAAGAATTATGGCAAGTCAGCCGGATTAGCCTGTGGGTTCGACGTGGTAAAAGGGAAATATGTCATTACGATGGATGCAGACCTGCAAGATGATCCGGATGAAATCCCGAGTTTGATCGCGCAACTGGAGCAAGGCTTTGACATGGTATC
>JALOPY010000660.1 GCA_025453735.1 bacterium
GGGATGCCAATCGCTTCATAATTTTGCCTGCCCTCTGTCGTCCTTTTCCAGCCACGAAAATAGCGAAGCTCCGCCGGCACCGTCGTATCATTATATGTCCCCTTCCAGGCATAGCCAGTTTCCGTTGTATCCGCATAAATGCGATAAATCAACGATTCATCGCTCCAGGGATTCACGCCAAAATATTTTTGCTGATTGGAGGGCGTGTAATCCATTTTCACGGAAACAGTATATTTATCGCTCGCGCCTTCTTTGGTGACGACATTCACGAGACCGGAACGAAAGCCGCCATATTTTGCCTCAAACCCTCCGGTTAAAACCTGCAATTCTTCCACCGATGTCGAATTGACCGACAAATATGAATTTTCTGACCTCGGATCGCGGATCGAAATATCGTCGATCCGGACATCGGTTTCCCGAATCGCGCCGCCGCGTATGCTCAAGCCATGGCCATCATTGCCTGCGACTAATTCCACTCCTTTGATTTTATTGACGAATTCATCCATGCGGAGGACTGGCATTTCAGCGATTCGATCGCTCAAAATGATCTCCTGGGTACCCGAGACATCGGGCTTGATGATCTCCCGTTCGGCAACCACCTGAACCTCGCCCATTTCAATCGCCTGGGGTTCCAGGGCAAAATCCACAGTGGTGGTGCGATCGATATTCACTCGAATTTGCTGCACGATGAGATTGGAATACCCCATCATCGTGGCTTTGAAATTGTACGTGCCAGGCGAGACATTCAAGATTACAAAATAGCCTTCAACATCTGCAGCAGCGCCTCGCGTGATGTCCAACTTGATCGCTTTGCCAGCCTGCCAGATGCTTTCAACGAATACATTCGCGCCGGGCAACGGCGCTTTGGTCTGGCGATCATAGACCCTCCCCGCAATCTTGCCAGTGACTGCATATCCAGTGTTGGAGAAACATAAGAATAGTACCAGGATTGCAGCAATAGGCTTCGAATATAGCATTTTCATCCAGTTCATTTTGGAGTCCTCCAATTATTTTCAGTCATTTTTATACAAGATAATAAAGTTACGTTTCATAGATTTCTTCACGTGTCAAAGTTATTGAAGCTTGCTCACGATTAAGATGAGAATAAAAAATGAGCCAAATTAAACTTGAAAAGCGATCTCGTTTTTTTATTTATCCGGTATTCATGCGTTTATCGAATTGAGAAAATGAAAACCATAGGAAGCGTGGAATAGCATACAAGAGTATTTCCGATGAGAACTGCATTGCGTTGTGAGAACCTATCTCGTTAAGAATCTGATTCAAATTCTTTATGATAAGCAGTGCGAGTGAAAACTTGATCTGATTTATCGAAATAATATAATCTTTTCTTTTCATTTTGTCAAGCATCATTTTATTTTACAATATTTTTTTCTCTTGAAAGGCGATGTTTATTTCAGTATATTAGCACTAATTTCTTAGATTGGAGTGCGGCGTCCCCCTCGGTAGATCAATTAAATAAATATTCTGCCGAAGGAAGACCTTTATGCACAGTAAAGATGCATTCCATAAAGGGAATGCACTCCACGTTAAAAAACAGGACTGCTTATGAACGTCATCGGAATCGACCTGGGGGGAACCAAGCTGGCGGCTGCTATCTTTGATGCGACGGGCAAAATTCTTCATAAAGAATTCGCCGCCCTGGAAAAACGCCAGGGAGCCGAAGTTGGCTCATTAATCAAACAACAAATTCGACAGTTAATCGCCTACGCGGATTCCAATAGCTTCCCAATATCTGCGATTGGAGTTTCAGTACCCGGAATTTATTATGCCCAAACGGGGAAAATCTGGGCGCCCAATATTTCGGGGTGGACCCACTGTTGTCCGAGCTTAGCTCCCTCTCCGAAGCCAAACAGATCAAGATGAAAATCGATAGCGATCGGGCATGTTACATCCTGGGTGAGACGTGGCAGGGTTCTGCCAGAGGGTGCCAGAATGCGATTTTTCTCGCCATCGGAACTGGCATCGGCGCAGGAATTTTGATCGATGGCATGATCTTGCGCGGTTATAATGACATTGCCGGCGCGGTGGGTTGGATGGGATTGAATCGCCCCTTCAGGAATGAATATCAAGAGTGCGGCGATTTTGAATATCACGCGTCTGGCCAAGGCATTGCCAGGATCGCCAGGGAAATGTTAGCCAATAATGAAAATTATTCAGGAATTCTGAGCAACAAACCAATAGAACAAATTTCATCGCACGATATTTTCGCCGCATACGAAGACCATGATCCCATCGCTGTAAAAGTGATAGAGCAATGCATCGCCTACTGGGGCATGGCTGTCGCTAACCTGGTAAGTATTTTCAATCCTGATAAAATCATTTTTGGCGGAGGCGTTTTTGGGCCCGCCGTTCGTTTTTTAGATCAAATCAAAGCCGAAGCGCAATTATGGGCCCAGCCGATCAGCATGAAACAAGTCTCCCTGGGAATCTCATCTCTCGGCGGAGATGCCGGATTGGTTGGAGCAGGGCGATTAGCATTCATGGCATTAAATTGAAATCATCTGGAAATTTTGAGAGAGGAAAAAATGTACAATCGAAAACTCGTTTTCACTGCTGCCTGTCTCGGCATCTTCATGTTCGGCATCATTCTCACCACACTCGGCTCGATACTGCCATTCATCATCGAAAAATTTGGCATCGATAAAACCAGCGCCGGCTCGCTCATGGCGCTGATGTCGTTCGGCATCCTGACCGGATCATTGGTTTTTGGCCCGATCGTGGATCGCTATGGCTACAAAGCCCTGCTGATGATTTGCTCTGCAATTATCTTGATAGGACTGGAAGCCATCGCATACTCACCCTATTTTGACCTGCTAAGAATTACCGTGTTTATCGTCGGATTCGCGGGCGGCGTCATCAATGGCGGCACCAATGCGCTGGTAGCGGATATCAGCGATAGCGGCAAGAGCGCCAATTTGAGCATCCTGGGAATTTTCTTCGGCGTTGGTGCAATCGGTGTCCCGCTGTTGCTCGGATCACTACTAAAATATTTTTCGTATGAAAATATCATGGGCGGCGTGGGCGTTTTCATTGTCATCCCATTCATTCTTTTTGGGACGTTGCGCTTCCCCGCCCCGAAACAAGCCCAGGGATTTCCATTGAAGCAAGGGCTGAGCCTCCTCTCAGAATTGCCGCTGATTTTATTCGGCATGATCTTGTTTTTTCAAAGTGGGATGGAAATCACGATTGCGAGCTGGGCATCGTCATTTTTCAAAGAAGAACTATTAATTGACGCCAACAAAGCAGTCCTGTTTCTCTCGTTCTATTGGATGGGAATCATGGTAGCCCGACTCGTGCTCGGTTATCTGCTAAAAAAAATCTCGCCCGCTATCGTACAATTTTCAAGCATGGGCATCGCGTTGGTCGGCGCGCTGTTGCTCATCTTTTCGAGAAGTTTGGCGCTGGCGATCCCTGGATTATTCTTGATTGGATCTGGGCTTGCCGCGGCATTCCCGGTCATCCTGGGGTACGTTGGCGATCGGTATCCGAAATTATCCGGCACCGCGTTCAGCATTGCCTTTGTCATGGCATTGACCGGTGGAATGATTTTTCCTTATTTTACTGGCGTTGCCGGGCAATCGCTGGGTCTTCGGCATTCCTTCATCGCGACTCCCATTAGCCTGGTTTGTCAGGCGATTTTGTTCTGGATTGTGTTGCAAAAAATTCGTGTGAAGAAAAATAGATAAATTGCTGTTGTTAGTGGTACAGTGCAATCTAATGAAGTTTATTTGAAAAACCTTTTAAATGGTTTTTCAAAATCATCCTTTTGATCAAACACCACAATTAATTGTGGTGTTTGATCAAAACAAAGAATTGTCACAGCCGTTTCAACGGCTTTAATTCAGTTCATTAAACAGATACATTGAATGAAAATTAAACTATCAGGAGCATATTTATGTTAGCAACAATCTGGCTGGATAAAGCAAAAAGCGTGATGGATGAAATTGCAAAAACGCAGATGGACAATATTAAAAATGCGGCGTCGATTATGGCGGATTCGATTGGCGCAGGAAAATGGGTGCATACGTTTGGCTGTGGACACGCCACGATACCGGTCGAAGAAATGTACCCTCGCATCGGCGGTTTCGTCGGATTTCACCCGATGATCGAGTTGCCACTTACATTTTTCACTCATATTGTCGGCGAAATGGGGATTCATCAATTTCTGTTTCTGGAACGAGCCGAAGGCTTTGGCAAAGAAATTATGAAAAGCTATAATTTCGATCCGCAGGATACGATGTGGCTGTTCTCTCATTCAGGAATTAATAACGTCAATATCGACATCGCCCTGGAAGCGAAGCGTATCGGGATG
>JALOPY010000661.1 GCA_025453735.1 bacterium
ATGTACATCAATAATATGACAATTTTAATGGGCGGCGATGCGGGACAGGGACTGGATTCCAGCGGGTCTGGTTTTTGCAAATCGCTGGCTCGTGCTGGATTGCAGGTCTTCAGTGTGCAGGACAATCGATCTCGAATTAGGGGCGGGCATAATTTTTATGTGATCAAAACATCGGACCAGCCGATCGTCAGTTGGACCGAGCCTGTTCAGGTAATGATCGCCCTGACTGAGGAATCGATTGGCATCCATCAATCGAAAATTGTGCCAGGCGGCGCCGTGATTTTTGATTCGGAAATGAATGTCGATCAGGAAGTCTTAAAACAAAAACAGATCAAACCTATTGCCGTTCCCCTTGGCAAGATTGCCCAGGATTTGGGCGGCAGCAAAGTCATGGCAAACACCGCTGCATTGGGCGCATTGGCGGGACTCACCCAATTTCCCATCGAGCATATCTTTTCAGTGATCAAAGATAATTTCAAGAAAAAGGGCGATAAGGTTGTTGACATCAATTTCAAAGTGTCGCAAACAGCGTTCGATTTTGTGGCAGGAAATTATCAAGATTCGTTTGACTGGAAGCTGCAAGCAGTCAAAGCTCCAGAGAGAATGGTGATGAACGGCAATGAGGCAATTGCATTGGGAGCATTGGTCGGCGGCTGCAATTTTACTTCCGCTTATCCCATGACGCCAGGCACTTCCATTTTTGAATGGCTGAATCGGAATGCGGATCAATACAGCATCGTCTCCAAGCAAGCTGAGGATGAGATTGCTGCGATCAATATGGCGATCGGCGCAGCGCATGTCGGCGCCAGGGCATTGGTGCCCACTTCAGGTGGCGGATTTTCGCTGATGGTCGAAGCATTGGGATTGGCGGCCATAACCGAAACGCCCGTAGTGATTGTTCTCGCCCAACGCCCAGGTCCGTCCACAGGATTAGCCACTCGCACCGAGCAAGCTGATCTGATGTTTGCGTTGCACGCCTCGCAGGGAGAATTTCCGAGGTTCATCATTGCCCCAGGCGATACCAAGCAGTGCTTTGAAGCAGGCGCTCGGGCGTTCAATCTGGCTGAAAAATACCAGACTCCCGTGATTATTCTGACCGATGATTTTTTAGCCACATCCAATCGAACGATTGATAAATCAGAAATCGATTTTCGCTCGATTAAAATTGAACGGGGAAAATTATTGTCCGATGCGGATCTGGATAGTTTCAAAGGCGAGTACAAACGCCATGCGTACGTCGCTGACGGTATATCTCCACGAGCTTTGCCTGGCCATGCTAAAGGCGTGTTCCGAACCACCAGCGATGAGCACAATGAAGTTGGTGAGATCATCGAAGATGCCGAGACTCGAATTAAAATGCACGAGAAGCGGATGAAAAAACTGGAAACCGCTCTGCCCGATATAGATGGTCCTATCTTGTACGGTCCTAAAAAAGCAGAAACCACATTCATCTGCTGGGGCTCAACCCTGGGTCCATTACAGGCTGCGGTGCATGAGTTAAATCAGAAGAAAAAAAATAGCGCCAACATTTTGCAATTTGTCGATCTTTGGCCGTTGAATGTTGAAAAAATTCGACCCTATGTCAAAAACGCTGGTAAGCTGATCGCCGTGGAAGGCAATTTCACAGGGCAATTAGCGACGCTGTTGAAGATGACGATGGGCACCGAGGTTGCTGGTAAAATTTTGAAATACGATGGACGGCCGTTTTCGCCTGAGTATATTTTGAAAAATTTTGAAAAGTCAAGATAATTTGAGACAAGATGATTTTTTAATTATCTTGACTTCAATCATCTTGACTTAATGAAAAAACTGAAAAACATTTCTTTTAAGATTTATTAGACAAAGGAATTCGAGTTCTTTGAGACAAATGACAACTAAATACCCAGTTACCAAATTACCCAACAACCCAATTACCTGAAAAATGGAACTGTTAGCCGTCGCCAGTCTGACAATTTTTGCTGGCATCATTTCACAAATTCTCGCTTACAAGCTGCGTCTGCCAGCCATTGTCCCGCTGTTGATCGTTGGATCAGTGCTGGGGCAGCTTGGCATTTTAAAGCCAGCGCAACTGGGCGAAGGACTCCATACGATCGTTCAGATCGGCGTGGCGATCATTCTATTTGAAGGCGGATTGAGCTTAAAAATTAAGCATTTCAAAGAAGCGCCACGGGTGATTCGGAATCTGATTACAGTTGGCGTCATTATTACCTGGATTTCTGGAACAGCAGCGGCGTATTATTTTATTCCTGAACTCCACAATGCCAGCGGTTTTAAAATTGCCATGTTATTTGGCGCTCTGATTACGGTCTCGGGCCCGACGGTGATAATTCCGTTACTAAAGGTTGTCAAAGCGAAAAGAAAGGTTGCCACCGTGCTGAAATGGGAAGCGATCCTGATCGATCCGATTGGGGCACTGCTGGCGGTGGTGGTTTTGACATTTTTGATTACCAGCGCATCGGGCGATCTGCTAGTGAAGAATTTTTTAAGCAGCCTGTCGATTGGACTGGTGTTCGGCGGTGTTGGTGCTTTTTTATTACATCAACTGCTAAAAGCTCGTGATCTTATCCCAGAGGAATCAAGAAACCTGGTCGTTTTGAGCATGGTGTT
>JALOPY010000066.1 GCA_025453735.1 bacterium
GAAGTTTCAACGGAGTTTTGTAAGAGCAAAATAATCGTTTCCTAAAAATCTCCGTGGGTCTTCGTTTACTCCGTTGCTCATTGTAAGATTTCTTTTATAATATTCTTTAAGCGAACTTTAAAATGCCGATACAATCAAGTTATGTGCGTAGCCCAGCTAATAATTATCAATTGACCATTAACTAGCAATTAGCTATCTTAAACATGAATCGCTTCCCCGTACGCCGCGGCTGCTGCTTCCATTATCGCTTCCGATAATGTTGGATGCGCATGAATTGTTTTGATGATTTCATGGGCGCGAATTCCTGATGATTTTATTACAGCTAACTCGCCGATAAGTTCCGTTGCTTCGGCATGAATGATATGGGCGCCAAGCAGCTTATCCGTTTTCGCATCAAAAATCAATTTGACCAGACCATCACGCTCTCCAAGCGCCAATGATTTTCCACTTGCGATAAATGGAAATCTACCGATTTTCAAATCGTAACCTTTTTCTTGCGCTTTCTGCTCGGTGAAACCGATGCTGGCAATCTGCGGATGGCAATAGGTACAACCTGGAATATTTTCGTAGTCGATTGGCTGCACTCTTAGACCAGCCATTCTCTCCACACAATGAATTCCTTCTGCCGAAGCAACATGAGCTAACCATGGCGGACCAATAATATCGCCAATTGCATAAATAGTATCAATATTGGTCTGAAACGACTCATTGACTTTGATGTAGCTTTTTTCAACGACGACGCCCAGGTCGTCAAGCCCCAGTCCCTCAAAATTTCCTCTGACACCGATTGCCATTAAAGCCACTTCTGCGCCAATCTCTTTTGTGACGCCATCAGATTCGATGATCACTTTTACATTGTTATTTTCAGAAACGACCTGCTTCACCATAGTATTGGTATGAATATTGATTTTTGCTTTCTTAAACGACCGGTACAAAACATCGGTGATTTCTTTATCCTCGATTGGCAGAATGGAAGGCATCATTTCCACAATGGTCACGTTGCATCCGAGCGTGTGATAGAAATAGGCAAATTCAATACCAATCGCTCCTGCGCCAATGACGACCATCGATTCGGGCATTCGTTCCAAAACCATCGCTTCTTTGCTGCTAATGACCTTCTTGCCATCAATTTCAATCGAAGGAATCGATCGCGGTCTTGCGCCGGTGGCCATGATGATATTATTGGTGGAAAGCTCGCTGGAAATATTGCCAGATTCATCAATTACGCCAACCTGGTTTTTTGTCAGTATTCGACCAGTACCTGAAAAATGAGTGACGTTATGTTGTTTGAACAAAAATTGCACGCCTTTATTCATTCGATCGGCGACCTGGCGACTTCGTTTAATGATCGCTGAAAAATCGAAAGAGATATTTTCTGATGAAACGCCAAATGAGCTTGCCTGCTGCACCAGCGCATAAACTTCGGCGCTTTTCAACAACGCTTTCGTAGGAATGCATCCCCAGTTCAAACACACGCCGCCCAGTCGATCTCGTTCGATGACCGCGACTTTCATTCCCAATTGGGAAGCTCGCACGGCTGCAACATATCCGCCAGGTCCCGAGCCAATTATAATTAGATCGAACGTTTCATTTGCCATAGCAACTCCTCTTATATTTTTTTGGTTTTGGTTTTTCAATTTAAAAAGTGATTGATAGGTATAAATTATGCTTCAATCAGACTTTTCAATAAATCCAAATTTAATTTAAAAATCTGTAAATCACCAGGTATTTCTAAAATTTTTGGAATTTTTTTTAATCGTGTATCATTCATCATGAAACGAAAACCATCCAAGCCGATTTGCCCGTTGCCAATTCGCTCATGCCGATCAATTCGTGAGCCAAGCTCCTTTTGTGAATCATTGAGATGAATTGCACCCAACCGATCCAGACCTATAACGCGATCAAATTGCTCCATCGTTGCTTCATAAGTCGATCGCGTTCGGATGTCATAGCCGGCAGCAAAAATATGGCACGTATCCAGGCAAACACCGATCCGCCAGGATTCTTCGACCATATCAATTATGCTTTTTAGCTGATTAAAAGAATAGCCCAAATTTGATCCCTGCCCTGACGTGGTTTCTAATAGCAGTTTTACTTGATGATTCGGTCGTTGCTGTTGAATAAAATTAAGGCTCTCAGCAATTAAGCGCAACCCCAATGCTTCGCCAGCGCCTTTGTGGGAGCCCGGGTGGAAAATGAGAAAAGGTATTTTCAGAAGCTCGGCACGATCGATTTCTTCAAGAAATGCCCGGCGGGATTTTTCACGTCCCAGGTGATCAGGACTACCTAAATTTATCAGATAAGAATTATGAGCGACCACAGAAACGATGGGAGATTTTTTTAATGATTGGAAATATCGATCGACTTCGTCTATTGATAGAGGTTTTGCTTGCCATTGAACCTGGTTTTTCGTGAAGATTTGTACAGCATTGCATCCAATTTTTTCACCTCGTTCCAATGCTTGATGCAAACCTCCAGAGATTGAGACATGAGCGCCGATGAGCGTCTCTATATTTGTCATAATGAGATTTTTTATTTTTTAAGGGGAAACCGAATCGAAATTCTTTTCCAGATATTAGCCTAAATATGGGCGCAAATTTTCCCGTCGATGAATGTATCTCAATTTTTGCAGCGCCTTGTTTTTAATCTGGCGAATTCTTTCCCGGCTAAGATTCATGCAATCGCCAATTTCCAGCAAGGTTAATGGTCGCTCGCTATCGATGCCATAATAGAGTCGCAAAATAGCTGCTTCCATTTTCGTCAGCGACTCCAACGCGATGTTAATATCTGTTTTCATGGATTCTTCAATCAAGCGACTATACGGCGCAGCAAATTCTTCGCTGCTGATTTTTTCCAATAATGAGAGGCTTTCCGGGGATGGGCGTGTTGAATCCTCCAATGAAAGCTCCCGCCCCCAATACATCATATTCTTATCAAGAATCTTCGGTGAAATTTTTAATTTTTCAGCTATCTCCTCCAACTCGGGGGCTCTACCCAGATCCTGTTCCAGATCCTCGATAATGGCCACGACTTTCTGCAGCGCCCAGATATGATTGATCGGCAAGCGCACCAATCGGGAATGATTCGCAATCGCCCGGAGTATGGCTTGACGAATCCACCACACTGCATAGGAAATGAATTTTATGCCGCGCTCAGCATCGAATCGTCTGGCAGCCTCCAGCAATCCAACATTTCCCTCGCTGATAAGCTCGTCCAGCGGAAGCCCTCGATCCTGATATTCTCGAGCAATATAAACCACAAATTTTAAATTTGCATTCACCAATTTTGTCAGCGCTTGTTTATCGCCTGTTTTAATCTTTCTGGCTAATGATAGCTCTTCTTTCGGCTGGATAAGAGGAATTTGATCAATATCATGCAAATACTTAGTCAAAACGGTGCTTGACCTTTTTTCCTTGCTGCTGTTTTGCATAGGCACCCCGAATTCCAAGATGAAATGTGATAAGACTTAGGCTCTTGTATGATTTAAATTGGTTTTCTTTGACAGCAAAAAAAATAATCGTGATTGCATTTTTTAAGATAAGCTATACTTTGCACGGGCATAAATTGAACTTTTATGTCATCGCGAGCGAAACGGAGTGGAACGAAGTCGTAGATGCGCCTCCGGCGTGCAATCCCATGAGGTCAAGCACTTAAAGAATTGCGCGCCAAAGGCGCACTTTCAGCTTCGGCAAAAAACGCCTCGCAATGACAGTAAAAAAATGTTCGATTGATGACCGCTTGCAGTATAATATTCAAAAATCATACATCCTGGCTGACGAATCGAAGCTGCAAAAACAATTAGGATGGATTAAGTGGAATTTAAAATTTTGCCAACTGGTTTTTCAATTTATTACAGGACCTGTTTTCTCATTTCTATCAATTTTAACACATGACCTTTCTCCTGTTCAATTAGTTTTTCGATTTTTTTCTGATCTTCAGGATTGACCCAGCGGCTCAATTCCTGCAGAAAAAGAATTG
Organism: bacterium; assembly: GCA_025453735.1. Lineage (GTDB taxonomy): Bacteria > Zhuqueibacterota > Zhuqueibacteria > Thermofontimicrobiales > Thermofontimicrobiaceae > JALOPY01. The sequence continues at coordinate 3,979 of JALOPY010000066.1, forward strand.
TATCTTTTTCAAAACTTATCGAAATCTGAATAGCGCCGATCTCATCCTTCAATTCCTGGGCAAGCGAATTGCCATCTGGAGTTAATGGGAAAACTTTAGTGTCGAGGAGCGCTTTAAAATAAAGAGAGACTTCCTCCCAATTATCAATATTCCTGGTGTTGATTCTCTCGATGGATTCCCGTAATTGTTCAAAATTATTTATATGTTGTTTTTCTTCGTTTGCCAACCATTTAAAGCCATCCTTCAAATTTTTATTTTGGGCATGATTCACCATTGCTTCATAAAAACTATGCCCTTTTTGTTCAATTTGAAGCGCCATTGTAAAAATATCAAGACTGGAAAAGTACGCTGACATATTTCCTCCGAATTGGGTTCAAGCTGCTCACATTAGATCATTGTTAAATTACATAGCTTAAACCCTCCTGTGCAGCATCAAGTTTCATTGAAATTTTTAGCTGATCCTTTTTTTTCTGATAGTGGGACAAGATAGTGTTGATCTCATCATCGGAACGATCTGGCTCATGATGGAAAAAAATCAGTTGTTTTACGTTGGCATCAACTCCCAGGGAGAATGCTTGCTCATAAGAGGAGTGTCCAAATCCAGTGGTCTCTACCATTTCGTCTTCCAAATATTGCGCGTCGTGGATGAGAATATCAGCACCCTGGCAAAAATCAATAAATTGTTCTCGTTTTGTATGATGGCAATTCTGGAAATCCGATAATTCATTATCAGTAATAAAAACGATTGTTTTATCGTTATCTATGATTCTGAAGCCATACGCAGCGCCGGGATGATTATTTCGAATAAACGACAATTTTGCAGTTCCAATGCGATGCTCAATTTCATCAATTGTCTGAAACGATATCGTTGCTTTTAAATCATGAAAATTAACTGGAAAATAACTCGATTCCATTTGATTGGTGAGGATTTCTTTAAGTTTATTATAAACAGGTGGGCAACCGAAAATTTTTATTCTGACTTTTTCATAATAAGCTGGTAAGAAAAATGGGAACCCTTGAATATGATCCCAATGCGAATGTGTCAGGAACAGGTGGATCACTCCATTCAGTCCATTCTGGATTATCGAATTCCCCAATCTCCTGATGCCAGTTCCTGCATCGAAGATAACAAATGACTTATCGTCAAGAAGTAATTCTAAACAGGTAGTATTGCCACCATATTTAACTGTACTAATCCCTGGAGAAGGAATAGAACCCCTGGTCCCCCAAAATCTGAGCTTCAAACTCTACACCTCCTCAATCATATCTAGCTGAAAGCGCCATCATCTTTATTATGTTCTCTGCCCAAAATTAAAATTCACTAAGGTTCAGACACTTTGATATCAATTTAATATAAATCACGTTGACTTATATTGTGTGTTACAAATCACACAAACGAAAATAAGAATTACCTTAACATCTCATACATTAAAACTTCACCCATAGCAAATTATTTTCAATTGAAATTCAAATTCCTGATGAAGTTTGGCAATAAATTTTTGTCACTCCCAAAGAGAGCGAATTTACTTACAATTTATAGCACTAAATTTAATCGTGCTACTAATAATAATAATTAAACCGTATTATAAAGTCAATCATTTTCTTGATATTTACAAAATATTATTATAAAAAAAGGCACGTCCCTAAAATAGTGCCCTTGATAATAAATGAATAAAAGATTTGTGTTTTCGCAAAAAATAGAAACTCCAGACATAGATAGGTTATTGAGGTAATTCACGGTAAAAAAATAAATTAGATCTAACCTGCTTAGAAAATAAAATCAATACAAAATTATTATGGAGAATCAAATTCCAAAAATTGGAGTTACAATATTTGTATTTCAAGCGCCAGACCCAAAAACCTGTCTGCGAAAATGGGAGGACTCGCAATTTAAAAACTAATGATCTGATCAGCGTCCTTTGCCGCGTCATAAAAATCATTAAGATTGCCCAGGACGACTCCCTCAATAATGAAGTTTTGAAGTTTTCGATTTTTTATGGATATTTCACAGCCAATAATCTTGCTCTTGTCCCGTTCCATTATTGTTCGAAGTGCTTTTGAGCTCCTGGAGCCTTTCATCAAATGGTAAACTCCATCTGCAACGAAAAATAAAATTGATGCTTTTGTTCGGAGCTCATCTTTTTCCAGCGGAGCAAACAGATTATCATTAAGCAACTCGTTAGAGTTTCTTCCTGAAATAATATAGGCGATTATTTTCATTTTCAGCGCCTCACATTTTTATTAATTTTCTACTAATAGCTAAATTTTTAAAACCATTTATTTAATGATAATAATTAAAAATAGTTTCATTTTATAATAGAATCAATATTCTTTTTCGTAATTTTCACTTCAAACAGAATTTCTTTAGATTAAAATAGATATTCAATTTTTAAGGTCTTCACACTTCCCAACAGGAGGTGAATCGTTCATATTCTCAAAATGATGAAAGGATCGATACGATTTGTATGACTATTTTTATTTATTAACAAAATTTAATTTGGCAACCATAATATTTTTTCCAGAAATATGCTGAAAAACACAATGCTTAATTAAAAAAACAGAACTGCTTTAACTTGCTTATTTTTAAAACATTAAAATTATAATCGATCGGAAAAATTGAAATAGGAAATTTTCAATTTAGATTTTCCTTTTTTCTTTGATGTAAAATTTATAGTTAAAATTAATTTTTTATTGACTTTAATTTTAAAATTTATTATAATTAAGAAATTTTCAAATCATTTTTATAATTTAACCTTATATAGGAGGCTTTAAAATGACAAAAGCAGACCTAATCGATAAAATAGCTGCTGTTGAAGGTATCCCAACAAAAAAAGTTGCTGGTGAAGTAATTGATGCAGTATTCGGCGCTTTGAAGAAAGCCCTTGCCAAGGGCGATTCTTTTACGTTCCAGGGTTTTGGAACTTTTAAAGTCCAGAAATACGCTGCTCGAACAGGAGTCAATTTGCAAACTGGCAAAAAGATTCAAATCCCGGCTTCGAAACGACCCAAGTTCGTCGCCAGCAAAGGATTGAAAGACGCTGTAAAATAGCACATTCAAATCTATAAAAAAAAACGGGACTCACTATTTTTATCTTTTAGCGAGTCCCGTTTTTTGTTTCAAGGAATCAAACAATAGGTGAAATATTTTTAAATTGGTTTTTTTCCCCAGGCAAAACTTTGCTGGTCTGCTGTTTGTCATCCAATTCCTGATTCTTATCCTATTCTGATTTTCATGGACAAATTTTATTTCTTGTCATTCTCCTGGTACCATTCAGGGCCTGACATGCGCCACATATAATTTGGATCAATATAGGGTTCGTCATTTTCCCTTCCTGTCATGAGCTCGATGCGTTTTTTCAATAGCTCTCCAAAATTTTCGCCGTGAATTAATGGAGTTTCAGCATATCCAGAAATGACCATAAAATCGATTTCTGATGTTTCCCAGAGTTGCAGCAATTCCCTGGTGTTTTCGATTTCGTCGAGTACCATTTCCCGCACCAATTGTCTCTTCTCTTGTTTCACCTTCTTGTTGGAACTTCCGAGGTAGCCATGCACGCCTGCGATCCATGCGGCGACATTGCGATGCGTCCGGAACCAGCATTTTAGCGCACGCAACCGATCTGCCTGATCGACAAACACCTTGTAAGCTGGATCATTTTCATTTGCTTCGCCAATCGCTTTCATATAAATTTTTAATGCATTATCAATGTATGTCCACATTGAGGTATCTATTCGCTCCACGGCTAACATGCTCCGCTCAGGAGTTGTTAGCTCAAACAGAACGTCGCGCATCAGATCGACATTTGCAGGATTGTGCGGCGGAGAGATCATAAATTTTTCATAATACGACCGGTCTTTCTTTGGAATTGCCTCGATATTCGGAACCAATGGTCGCGCCCAGAGTCGCATCCATGTGTGTCCCCAGACCATGTACATACCGACGGGAATTGGAAATACCCGAATGGCTTGATCTGTTAAGCGCCAGGCTTCCACCAAATCATCTGCCCAGGTTTCACCAACCCATTTTCGAGCAACATGCTTGACCGTTTTCTCAATATCAATCTTTGAATCTCTTTGAAATGCCTGCCATACTTCTTGATTGATCGACCAGGGAACCATGGTCGGTGGATTGATCCCGCCCATGCTCGCTAAATATTCTGCACCTACATCAGCCATCGCTTTTAGTTTTTCATACGCGAGCCATGGCGCAGGAGAGCCCAACAGGCAATCGATGCTATTCACATTTCCAAACGCATAGACCACATGGGTGCGACAGTCTTTCTTTTTCAGGGTGTCCATCTCTTTCTTTTCTTTCTGATCGAAAGAGTTGTGGAAAATTGTGCCCAAAACATCTGGCACGTCCTCATAAAGCGGGTGGCGATAGGGGCTATCCCATCCTTTGCTCAAGAGGGTGGCAACTTCAACATCAATGCCATTGCCGATTTCACGATCGATCACATGCCGTTCTGCAGAAAGCGCTTCCAGTCGCCCGATGACTCGAAATTCCGGATTGATCTTTCGGGCTGCATCGCGGAGCAGCTTCATGAAGCGCATAATATTGTCTCCCGCGTTATTGGCGATTTCCTCATTGGATTTCCATTCACGAATCAGGTACGCTCCGCCGTTGCGACCGACATACAATGTGCTGGTATATTCAAATCCTGCGCCGCTATCATTGGTCCAGATCGAGATGTATCCCAATTCAGGAACTTCCTTCATTAAATTTTCCATCATCTCTGCATAGTGCTCCCGAACGGCTGGATGAGCCAGGGTCAAATTGTAGCGGGGTTTCAGGCTGCGAAACGGATGATCTACTCTGCCACCGCGTAGCATCGGATAGCGCTCCAGTAGCGCATCAGGGACATTTCGCGGTTCAAAACAGAGCAAGCCTGGAGTCAATCCATATTTCAACGCCAGCGTTGCATTATGCTTTAGCAGATTTAAATTTCCCT
>JALOPY010000662.1 GCA_025453735.1 bacterium
GATCTCGAAAACAAATGGAGCATTTATTCTCCCACGCTGCAACTTCTCATTATGTCCGGAACCGTGCTGGTCTGGTTTGTTGGTGGCAAGCTGATTGTCGGCGGCAGGATGACGCTGGGCGATGTGGTTGCTTATACGGGATACCTCATGATGTTTTATCGACCCATTTTCATTTTGACTCGAATGGTGCAACTAATCACCAGCTCGGTCAGCGCCGCCGAAAGAGTATTCGATGTGATCGACACCGAACCGTTGGTTCAGGATTCGCCGACCGCCATTCCGATGCCCGCGATTCAGGGCGGGATTGAATTTAAAAATGTGACATTTGGCTACGATCAATTCAAGCCCGTCATCAAGGATTTCAATGTGACCATTCAGCCCAACGAAATTATCGGATTGATCGGCAAAAGCGGCGCGGGCAAAAGCACCTTCATTAATCTGGTCGGTCGTCTCTACGATGTCAACAAAGGCGCAATTTTGGTCGACGGAATAGATTTGAGAGAAATTAAATATCATGATTTGCGCAGCCAGATCGGCGTGGTGTTGCAGGAGACGTTTCTTTTCAATGGCACCATTTTCGAAAACATCGCTTATGCCAAACCAGAAGCGTCCGTCGAAGAAGTGATCGAGGCGGCAATTGCGGCTCATGCCCACGAGTTTATTTTGAAAAAGCCCGATGGCTACGATACCGAAGTTGGCGAGCGAGGCAATCGACTATCAGGCGGCGAAAAACAGCGGATCGCCATTGCCCGGGCGATTTTGCGCGATCCCCGCATCCTGATTCTCGATGAAGCGACCTCGTCACTGGATACTGAAACTGAAAAGAAGATTCAGGAAGCATTAAGAAATTTAACAAAAGGCAGGACGACCATTGCCATTGCCCATCGATTATCAACACTGAGAAATTGCAATCGCCTTCTGGTGATTGAGGATGGCAAGCTGGCTGAAATCGGAACGCATGAAGAGCTGATGCAAAAACAAGGGGTATTTTACAACCTGGTTTCGATGCAGACTGAATTGCAGAAAATTATTGCCTTGAGCGAGTAGCAGATGAAAATATTGAATCCAGATGAATTGAATTTTGAGCAGGGAGAAAACGGCTTTCTCCGGTTAAAACTTACGGATGAGAAAGTTTTTGAATTGGTGGAATGCACGCCACTTTTTCCTCTCACGCAAATCGACGAATATATTTCGGTCTCGACCCGAAATGATAACGGCAGTGAAGAAATCGGGATCATCAAAAATTTGAGGGATCTGCCATCTGACCAACAGCGCCTGGTGAAAGATGAAATCCAGTTTCGCTATTTCAGTCCCGATATTATCGATATCAAAAAAATCACCTCCAAATATGGAGTGAATGAATGGCAGGTCGTGACTGACAAAGGTGACAAAACTTTTTTCGTGCAGGATGTGAAAGAAAATGTGATCATTCGTGAAAGCGGGCTCATTGTCATAACCGACATCGATAAATGTCGTTTTCAGATCAGAGATTATCGAACGCTGCCATCAAAGGCGAGGTTGGAACTGGAGCAGACGTTGTTGTGATCTACAAGGAAGGAATAATGGAAATATGGAATAGTGTCGCCATGAATTGAATGAATCTTGCCTCTGGAATAATTAAATAACCAAATTATCTTAACTATAAAAATGGAGCATTTCATGGATAATACAAATTCCCAATCAACCTCTGCTGATTCATCTCAGCAAGCACAAAACCAGGAAGAACAAGTCAAGCAGGCAACAGTTAGCAAAACGAAGGTTAAAGATGGCGGTTTTTTTGCACCGGAAAAGCGAGGAATTCAGAAAGGCATTGTCGGTGGTATTGCGATGATCGTGATCGCTGTGGTATGGTTTGTCGCGGGCTATGCCGCAGGATATATTTTCTACTATCCACCGATTCTTTTGGTTATCGGCCTATATGCGCTAATCAAAGGAATAATCACAGGAAATATCAGGGGCGAAAAGGCTGAACAAATTGCCTCAACGACTGTGACTGCTGACACCACCAACATTAGAAGCTATCCCCGCCTGTTCGATCGAGATCGCTACGGATTAAATACTTATGTTGGAATCGGCTATCTGGCTGCTTCCATATTAGCGATTTTTGCATGGAGGATCGTGTATGGCATCATTGGGCAACAAAGTCATTTCAGTCCGCCATTGGATTACTACATCATTATTTTCGCTTTTAATATCCTGGAGGCGGCATTGTTACTGTTTCTCAGTCATAGCATCAGCAAGGAGTGGGCTTTACCGGTATTTTTCGGACTGGGTATGATTGTAATTGGAATTGGTCAGAGCGCCGTATTTAGCACCATTAAAATAGAGAATATGAATTTTGCAGCGCCATTTGACCTTTCGAGTTTGATTTTCAATTTTATCTGGGCATTCTTTTTCATGGGCGGATTGGTTTTAATTGTGAAGCTTTGGGGACCACATCTATGGAGTTTCATCCTGGGATTGATGCTTACATTTTGCGTTCGAGAGATTGTTATGCAATTATATTATGTTACCAGAGGTTCCTCTTTTTTCTTCGGAAGCTTGCTTTCCCCGGCTGTTAGTGGACTTATTTTTGGCGGATTGATCTTTGCCGGGCTGGCGTT
>JALOPY010000067.1 GCA_025453735.1 bacterium
AATGATATTCAGATCTGGCGGAATGGATTCCGCAAGCTGGACATTTACCAGAATCGCTTTTGTTTCTGAAGGCTGCCAATTTAAAAATTCCCACGTCAGCGAATTTCCGCTGAATTCCTGGGGATCAGGAATCGAGTTGATGAAGCGTGTCGAGTCAGGCAGCCGGTGAAAAATTTTTACTGTATCGGCTTGATTCATGCCGAGGTTCGCGATGTTTATTTGATATTGAAACGTTTCGCCTGGCATCACCGCATTCATTGAGTCGCTGCCCACGATAACTTTTTTTGCTGTGGTTGAGGTCAACGCGAGGCTGAGGTCGGTTAAAGGCAGCGAGGGTTTCTGCCTGGCAATGCCATAAACCGTGGCAGCGAATATATTATTTTCTGTTAGCGAATCATTTTCAGCTACAAGCTCTGTGATATTCACCAGAGGAAATGGAAGATAGGGCAATAGACTATCGACATTGGCAGTGAAGGAAATAACTATTGAATCGCCTATTTCTAAAAAGGGAAATTGCCAGAACAAAGTGTCTTCACCTGATCTGGTCGGCGAAATATTGAATGCAGAAGGGGTAACCGAATCTGGCAAAACATCCCACATTGCAAAATTCAACGCGGGCACGGGTCCATTATTGAAAATCTTAATTCGGTACGCATAACTTTCTCCCTGGACAACAGCGTCATAGGTTTTTCCAGCGATGTCTATCGTTGTGTCGGTAGCAGCGGTATGCGAAACCGATAAGTCATATTTTTTCGGAGATGCTGGAAACAATACCCGAGTCGTATCCGAGTCAATATTATTTTCTGGTGATGAATCATCCGGCGCATAAATTATCGCCTGACTGATGATCTCTGTTAAACTCAACGGGATTGTTTTCGCGAGTTGAACTGTGACAATTATGCTATCTTCCACAGTCGGCATGATTCCTGGCAATAACCACACCAGGGAGTCATCCGTAATTGTTTGAGGAGAAACTGACGCTGAAATGTAACGCACTGAATCTGGCAAAAAGTGTTTCAGGCTGACATTTTCCGCCCGATCAGGACCGAAATTTTTATAGCGAATGCTGTAATCAAAAATCTCTCCTGGTTTTACAGCGTGAATCGATTTCCCTTCCACAATAATCGTGGTATCTGTTTTCGATTCCAGGCTCACCGACAGGTCGGTAAAAAATTGTGGCGGCGGACCCGGCACCAGGTATCGACCAACCGCTTGTCCCGAAACACCAGGGAGATTCGCTTTAACATTCACTGACCGCCAGGTTCGGTTAAAATTCGGATCCGGAGATGCATGCGCCATGACGTAGTAATTTTGCATCATCACCGAAAGCTTGCCATAGATTTCTTTCATTTGTTCTACAGTGGCAGCTTTGAAAAAAATCCCGCTGGTTTGATCAGCAATTTTCCTCAAACTATCGTCTTCTGTATCTGTGCCAAGCGCAATAGTGTAGATCGGAAGATTATTAGCGCGAGCGCTATCGATCACGGCCCCGGGAGAAAATGGTGCTCTATTATTGCCTCCGTCCGTATAGACGATTACGGCACGACGTCCGGTTTCGGATTTGATTAAATCTATTCCCGTCATCAAACCTTGATACAAAGCAGTCCCCTCGACCAGCGTTGCACTCTGAACGGTCTGCTTCAGTAGCTCTTTATCACTGGTCATTTCCACATAATCTAAAACTGTTCCGGCAAACTCGACAAGTCCACCCCGATCCAGTCCGGGACGAAACAAGTCCAGAAATAAACAGAGTCCTTCTTTGGCTTTGTCAATGTCTCGAATCATCGATTCACTCACATCCATAACCAGCATGGTGCTTGTCGGAATCGGGTCATACCAGCGCACCTCAGTGAACAACGGCTGAGGTTTCTGATTGTAAATATCCGGATCAGGAGGAAACGAAGGATTGGCTTCATGGTACTCCAGGACAGGCTGCCAGATCTGTTTGATCGGCTCGCCGTTTTCGGCAATTTCTTCGGGACCAAGCCAGCGCAATGTATCCGCCAGACCAGGAATTATGTTTCCTGCACTATCAACGACAGAAATTGTCGAAAGAATAGGCCAGGGGAAATGAGCTGTCAAACCACGAACCGTAATCTCGCCGCGAGCCGCAATGTTATTGACACAAATGATAATTTTATCGTAATCCTGAGTGGGCTGAGGTGGACCCTGGGAATAAGCTGTGGTAGAAATCAAAATTACGATCAGCAAGATTGAGAAAAAGAAACGACCCGATTGCCTGATATGACTATAAAAATTGTTCATTGTCAATTTACCATTTACTGGTTTCTATCCATTAGATTTTTTTCATTATTAAGGAATAATCGTGTTAAAATTTCATCATAATTTTTGAAAAAGTCAAGTGTTTTTTTGTTTAACCGAAATATTTTTCTCGTTTTAAATTAAAATCTTGGTGAAGAACAAACATTGCTTTTGAACACATCTGAACCATCATTAATCGAATTCTGGGGGGTAGGTGCCAAAAGTGAGCTTCAGTTGTCGATGCTTTTCAACTTCGAAACAAGGCATTAAAACGAATCAAGACGGATTACCAGCTTAGTATCACCTCACCGAGCAATTGATCGGGATAAAGATGTTTGAGATAATTGATATGCACAACGCGAATGATTATTGAAGACGATTTGATGAGATCAAAACGGGAGCGCACATTGTGACGAGTCCAATCGTAAGCGAAAGAGAAGGTGCCAATTTTGGATACAAAAAAAGGATTTACCAAAGTCGATCGATCATAATGAGTAAAATCTATTGCAAATTTGGGCGAGAGAAAAACAACGAAGCCATTGGTTTTATAATATGCTGTTGAATGTCGATAAAATTGTGTTCGTATGAATGGAACATATAAACCAATTCCACTGACATTCCACCCCTGGAAAAAATGAAAACTAAAATATTTAAATCGATTCCGGAATATGATCTTTTCAGCTCGCCATTCCAGAAAATTAACTTTTTTCTTTTTTAGCTGCTTATTCGTTTCAACAGAAAAATAGTTGACAGCAGCGCCCGCAAAAACAGTAGAAATAAGCTCTGTCTGTTTCGGTTCGGGAAGATTCTGGCAGATATCAACCAGATCGCCAACAGATTCATATCCTGTTACTGCCCGGTAGTCAAATATTTGCACCAGCCGTCGCAGATCGCGAATAATCCGATACGAATCTCTAAAATAGGGATGCATTGGTTTGCCAGGATAATTGTTTCTCACCCGAAAGCCGGTTATCGGAATTATGTCATCATCAATAGTTTTTGCAAATGGCACAGCAAATGAGTCGGGAAGAGAATGATTTGGTTTTGTTGACAATTGCGGTTCATCAAATGAAAATAAAGTGCTCCATAAAACAAAACAATCAAGAACCATAATTCCAAATAATTTTGGAATAATGAAGTTCCTAATCAGGTTTTTGACTAAAGTTTTCATTTCCGATTATACCAAGTATCTCTCCGAAATAAACGCGGTGATAATCTTTTGTCGGATAATTCTTTTGAATTCCGGGATCAATAAAGTGCGCCGGATCGAAATCCTGCCAATATATTTTTTGACATTCCAGAATCAGCTCTGCTTCTGCAAATGCCGGAGCCGCAACCTTTGATGACGCAATCGGGTGCAATCCAGCTTCAGCGATTTTGTTGCCATCCCGGCCTGATTTTGATCCCAACAATTGCAATACATCCTGGTACTGAGCAGGAAATGCGCACACCGTGAAGGTATCATATTCTTCCATAAAGCGATGCGTGTATCGCGTTGGACGAACGACAACCTGGACAAAAGGCTTATTCCACATAAAACCAAAACTTCCCCAGGCAATGGTCATCGTGTTAAACGCCTGTTTTTGAAAATCACCAGCCGTGAGCAACATCCATTTATTTGCAAGCAGGTGAATTGGATTGACACAAAAAGTGTTCACATCAATATTGATTAACGGCATCCGGTTTTCCTTTGAATTTTTATGAATCAAATTTTGTACCATCTGAAATTCTATACTCATTAAGGGTTGAAATGTAACACTGTTTAGCCATTGCGACTTCGCTTCGCGCACAATGACATTTTTGAACCATGTTCCATAATAAACCTTAACGACTATAATATCAAAAAATATTACCTAAAATTGACCCACGGAACACACGAAAAAACACGAAGTCTGTAATTTTCTAAATTCAAATTTCATGTCAGTCTGTGTATTTCGTGAGCAATGATTTTAATTTGGGGAGCTATGATAATTTTAGAAATTTAGGTTCCACTTAAAGATAGTCATCGTTATTCGCGCTTGAAGAGCTGCATCGAACAAATTAATTTCTATCATTTGCATCTCTTTCACTATTTTTCTATTCCTCCAATTCTTTAAATTCACCTGCTACCTTTGTATAAATTAGCATAAGAATTATACCGATGATGACGTGAACTGTCATGACAAACCAGACATATTCCGGATGATTCAACTCGCGAAAATACCCATACAGTGATGTGTAAACAACGCCACTTAATGCGCCGCCAATTCCGATTGCGAGAAAATTCGTCCCCATGTATAATCCAGCTTTTTCTTTGGGAGCAATCCAGGTGATATATTCCTGAATCCGAGGTGAGGCAGTCATCTCGCCAATCGCGAATAGTGCGATTCCCAGGAACACCCAGCTCGATGCTGAAATTTTCGCGTATCCAATAGTGAAAAAACCTAACGCCGAGACGAAAAGTCCAAATATAAAAGTTGGGATCGCTTTGCGTTTTTCAAAAATTCTGGAGATAACAACCTGCAAAATCATAATGATATAACCGGTATGAGAAATCGTCTCTCCCAGAAGACGTCGCTGTCCGCTTTCATCGACATGCGATAGAAAATTCGCTACTGCTGCTCCAAACACGCTCTTGATATTCAAATAGAGTTGTATCGTATCCAGGTTGCGATCCACATAAATCGCCATCAAATTAAAAAATGCCCAGAGCGGGAGCCAGAAAATTAATCCAAGCAGCACCAGAAAAATGGCAAATTTTACATCTGACAGGGCAATAAATATATCTCTAAATTTCTTGCCTAATGATTCACCTTCGATTTTTCGCTCAGGTTCTTTGTAAAAGAGAATCGTAATAAGCAGCATCACCCCGATAGCAATCGCGGCGGCAATGAAAGCATGATTCCAGGATATTGCTCTCAATTTTCCGGCAACCACCGGACCAAAAGAAGCCCCGATATTGACCATTGCATAGAATATCCCAAATCCCAATGTTTTGTTCGTGCCATCAGTAACGACCCGGACGGTGCCAGAAATGAGCGGCTTAAAAATTCCTGCAGCAAGCGCTATGCTGAGCATGGTCAACGCGATTCCTGAAAACGATTTGGTGATGATGAGCAGCAAAATGGAAGGAAGATAGGCTAAGTAGGAAACGATTAAAACTTTTTTAAAACCGAACCGGTCAGCAAATGTGCCGGAGATGACAGGTATAACGTACGAGATAAACAGAAAAAGACTCTGCACGATTCCTAATTGCGCCTTGGAATAACCGAGGTACTCCATATAAATTCCAAAACCCATATAAATTCCGTAGTATGCGAATCTTTCCAAAATCTCGATTGAATTTGCAATCCAAAAGACCGGCGGAAAAGCTGTTCTGTTTTTCATAAGCCCTTCATTTTTTGGGTGAATAAAATTCAGTTACGAAATTATCAATTCTTTATACCTGAAGAATTCATTCAACATCAGGACACATCGCGTGAAATAAGTTGTATCGGAATTTCAAAGTTTGTGCCAGAATACTTTAAAGAAATCTGACAAGGAGCATCGGAGTTGACGGAGACCCACGGAGATTTTTTGAAAAATCTTTTGACTATTCAATACTCCGTGTAAACTCTGTTTATGCCTCAGGCACATCCGCCTCTGGCGTGATCCTCTGTTCCTCCTTGTAAGAAATTACTAAGGTCAATAAAACATCTGAAAATAAGCCAGTGCATCATCGAGTGATTTTGACAACTGCAAAATTTGATCTAACTTGCACATGCTAAATATTTCCCGAATCTTTTCATTGGGATTGACATAGATGATGGTGCCGCCCTCCCGGCGAACCGCTCGATAATAGTTCAATAAATTGGCGATACCAGATGAGCAGATATAGGTTAATTCTGACAAATCGATGATAAAATCAATAATCTTTTCATCGATTAATTTCTGCATATATTCCTTGAACGCTACCGCTTCATCCTGGTACATTTTATCTTTAATTTTCATAAAGCAGATGCCATTATCTAACATCACATAACTTATTGAAGCGCTGAGCTCTTTGATATCGCCCTCCTCAAATTTGAAGGAAGGATTTTCTGACGGTTGTTTGCCTGAATCATCTTCGATATCCAGCATTTTCAATTCTCTGATTTGAAAATCCGATGGCAGCATACAGGAGATCGTCATGCGATTTTCAGAATGCAGCACATTCACCGTGATGCCTTTTTTTCGCAGCATGGTCAGAAAGTGATCTTCGGAATAGCTGTCAATTTTTTTCACATTAAATTGCGGCTTATCCGGCTGCTCGGTCGAAATCATGATCCCACTTTTCACACGATCCAATCGAAGAAAAACATCGTCGTCATGGCTCAAATTGCCGTGTTTGAAAACGTTATCGAGCATCTCATTGGCAATCCAGTTCACGGCAATTTTGGTGTTTTCAAAGATATGCTGGCTGTCAAAAAATTCTTCAAGATAGTCATGCAGGTCTTCAAAATAGTCCTGATCATAACCTTTCAGCTTGATGCTCAGGATGCTTTCTTTGACCCGGCTTTTTCGAATATCACTCAAAGTGAGCGTGCTGGCTTTTTCTTCTGGTTTTTGTAGCGGATTGTTATCTAAAAAATGGCAGTGTGCGTCAACATACTGAAAGATGGGAATGACCACGTTATGTTTCACTGTAAAATCACCCAGGTAAACAAATTTTCCATCGTATTTTTTATAATTACTCAAATCTTCATAAACGCGTTTGTGCATCAAAATGCGGCCATGGGTGCTGAGATTGGTTATCCGTTCGGCGAGGTTGATCCCCTTCCCGACAATATTTTTCTTATTGTTGACGTCAATAACGATAGAATCCACGTTCGTATTCAAGCCGATTCGAAGCTGAATGGGCCAATAGGTATTTTTATTATATTTTGAAAGAATATCCAGCACCATCAGCGCTGTTTTGAGATGAATATCAGGCTCTGCCTTGATGTAGTTCAAAATCAATCCATCGCCAGTTGGCAGCGCAATAACATCTTCTAAAAGTTTTGCATTAAATTTATCCAGGCAGCTTCGAATGATTCGCGTGAGCTGCGCGTGGCATTCATACTGGTTGATTGGTTCCAATTTTGAATATCCAATGATATCACAAAAAAATATTTTATTGTGAAATGGGACCGGATCTATTTCGATGCTTTTTTTCATGGCTTCCACATAAAAAAATATTACACAAAGATTACTTTGTTTTTATTTAAAAAATCATTATAATTAAACCTGGGCTGCAACGCCAATAAAGAGTAGCAATAATTATTGAAAAAATCAAGATATTTTTATAAGCGCCATACCAGAATAGAAACAATGAGAGCGACTTCGCCGCATATTTTGTCTTTGATCCGCACAACTGAAAACCATGATGTGCTGAACTCGTGCTCATCTGATTTTTTTTCAATTATGGTTGAACCTAAAACTTTTGACAGACCAAAGCGTTTAACCTTTGATTTATTTTTTATTACAGCCTTGTATCTTGAAATCCTGTTCGTGTAACAATGAATCAGGTTAAAACTAACCCAACTTTTTTGTCAAGTAACAATTTTTCAGTTCATATATTAATTTTATCGTGGAGGAATCACAAAATGATCGTAACAACAAAACAACTCTTTGAAATTTCCTATCAAAAGTTTGCCATCGGCGCTTACAATATCAATAACATGGAACAGACCTTGGGATTATTTCGAGGAAACATGCAATCAAAAGCGCCGTTCATCATTCAAATTTCCAAAGGCGCCCGGAAGTATGCCGAAGTCAAGATGCTCGAAGCCATGATCCGAGCGGCAGACGAGCTGTTCCCCGAC
The DNA here is from genome assembly GCA_025453735.1 of bacterium. Classification (GTDB taxonomy): domain Bacteria; phylum Zhuqueibacterota; class Zhuqueibacteria; order Thermofontimicrobiales; family Thermofontimicrobiaceae; genus JALOPY01. The sequence continues at coordinate 8,064 of JALOPY010000067.1, forward strand.
GCTATTTTTGCAGTCCATCTGGATCATGGCGATGAGGAAGCCTGTTATGACTGCATCGATTCAGGATTTTATAGCTCCGTCATGATCGATGCATCGCATTTTCCTCTCGAAGAAAATATTGCCATCACGAAGCGTGTGGTGGAGCGGGCTCATGCCAAAGGCATCAGCGTGGAAGCTGAGTTGGGCAAATTAGGCGGCGTCGAGGAAGATATTAAAGTAGATGAGAAACATGCATTGTTGACCGACCCGAACGAGGCAAAAGAATTTGTGAAGCGTTCTGGCTGCGATAGCCTGGCTGTGGCAATTGGCACCAGTCATGGGATGTACAAATTCAAGGGCAGCCAGGGATTGCATTTTGAGCGGATCAGTGAGATTCAAAAACTGTTGCCAAAATTTCCGCTGGTCATGCATGGATCGAGCTCTGTTCCCCAGGAAGAAGTGAGGCGAATCAATGCGGCGGGCGGGAAACTCGATCCTTCAGCCAGAGGCGTCGATGAAGATGAATTTGCCAAAGCGATCCCGCTTGGGGTGACCAAAGTGAATATCGACACGGATGGACGAATGGTCTGGACCAGGGTGCATCGTGAGTTTTTCAGGGACACTCCGGAAGGAATCGATTTTCGAACCCCTGGTAAAACTTACATCAAAGAATATGCTGACTTTATCGCGCATAAAAATGAAAAATTATTATCTGCCGGCAAATTGGATCAGGTCCGTACTCAATTAAGTTAGCGCTGTATCGAAAATAATTTTCATGCGAGCCCATTGTTTTATGCGATGGGCTCGTTTGTTTTACCATCATGAAGCAGTTTTTGTAAAAAATGAAACCAAGAATGACTCATATTTTCTTCATGTTCCTTTTAGTACCCTGCCTCCTGTTTGCTGATGATTCGCGGTTGGATTCTCTCTTGTTAGCGATCAGCGCCAAATATCAGCTTGCTGGAATGTCGGTAACAGTGATAAAGGATACGAGTGTCGTTTTTTCGAGAGGTTATGGCTTGCGGGATATCGGCCGCAATCTTGCGACAAACAATAAGACAGCATATCGCATCGCATCGATTTCAAAAATGGTGACAGCGACAGCGATCATGCAACTTTATGAACAGCGGCTTTTCAAACTGGATGATGATGTGAGCAGCTATATCGGTTTCAATCTCAGGAATCCAAAATTCCCGGATCAACCGATAACCTTCAAGATGCTGCTTTCGCATACATCGAGCTTACGAGATGGAAGCGGCTATGATCGTTTTCTCAGCGACAGTTATAGCAAAACACCGCCGCCAGCGATTCGTGAGTTGCTTATTTCCGGAGGTTCCTATTACACGAGCGACATGTTCGATGGAAATCGAGCTCCCAATCAGAAATATTTTCAATATGCCAATATCAACTTTGGCGTGCTCGGTACGCTTGTTGAAAATTTATCTGGCGAACGGTTTGACATTTACTGCAAAAAACATATTTTTGAAACGCTCGGTATGAATAGCAGTTTCAATGTGCTGGATTTGCCCGATATTAATGATGTGGCAGTGCTGTATCGCAAATCAGGTGGAATCTGGACCGCACAGGCGGATCAGTACAATGGCACTTATCCAGCAGAACGAGATTTGAGCGGCTACAAAATTGGGGATAATGGAATTATCTTCGCGCCCCAGGGCGGATTGCGCTCCAGTTCGCTTGACCTGGCGAAATTTATGCTCGCGCATCAATTCGGAGGCAGCTATCGGCAAACCCGAATGTTGAATGATACGACAGTTGCCAGGATGCATAGCCTGGTTTGGAATTATAATGGATCGAATGGCAATAATTATTATGGCATTTTCAATACCTATGCGTTGGGAAATCATACGACGACCGATTTACTGCGTGGCAAAAATCTCATCGGACATCCCGGGGAGGCGTACGGACTGATTAGCGATCTGTATTTTTCGAAGCAGGAAAATTTTGGAATTATTTTTATGACGAACGGCGGATCGTGGGGCTATGGCTCGTATAGCGGATGGTATAACGTTGAAGAGGAAGTGTTCAACGCGTGCTTCTCTGAATTGTCGAGTTTGACAGCATCGGTGAAAAATTCATCTGAAGTTTTCATGTCTCATAGCCTTGAGCAGAATTATCCCAACCCCTTCAATCCAACAACACAAATTCGTTACCAAATTGCCAGGGCAGAAAAGGTTGATTTAATTTTGTATAATTTATTGGGAGAGAGGGTGGCTCAACTTGTCAACGAACAGCAAAATCCAGGCAGCTATGAAATAAATTTTAATGCATCCAATTTAGCCGCAGGAGTGTATCTGTATCAATTAAAAGCAGGAAATTTTAGCGCAGCTAAAAAATTGTTGGTCGTTAAATGAGAATGCACTCTAAATTTCTTCACAGATGATTCGTTCCAATAAAGAAGCATGTAGGGGCGCATATCTGCGCCCACTACATTAATACGCAAGATGAAAAAATCGCATGCAATCCAAAAAATCATCACACTTCACTGCAATCGTGAAGTCACCCACTCGTTCCGCGCCAGGATACCAGGCAGCCCGATTGGCAGATTCCTTCTTTTTGAAATCGATTTCCAGGACATACGGTGAATCTAATTTGAACGGCTTCATCTTCGGCAACTTATCCAGCGCCCGGCTGACTCCCGCTTTGATCAATTGCCGGGATTTCTTCGGATGCAGGTTCAGACTCGCTTCCCCAATTCCTTGCTTCACCGCCACAGTCTCGATCTCAGGAATCAATTGTTTTGCCTGATCGCAAAGCGCCTGATCGCCGGAAACAAAAATAACCGGAACGTTGAAGTAACCAGCGATCAACGCATTCCAGCCGAACTCTGGCATCGAAATTTTGTTCACCCGGAGATCGAAAATCGCACCGCTCATCGTGTGCGCTAAGGTGCCAAAAGGTGTCTGGGCTTTGGCATGGTAGCCCACAAAGCAAATGGCATCGAAGCTGTCGTCCAATCCTTCCATCATGCCAAACGGACTCTTTGACCATTCTCGGATTAATTTTGACTTTTCATGCAGTTGATCTGGAATTAAATTTCGCGCAGTGCCATGGGCATCGCGCACCACGACATCGGTCGCTCCCTTTTCAAATGCAGCCTCAATTGCCGCATTCACCTCATCAGTCATAATTTTTCGAAAATATTGATAATCTGGATTATTGCCCCCGGTCTCGTCCCAATGAATGACGCCGGTAATCCCTTCCATATCAGCGGAAATATAAATCTTCTTCGCACTCATTGTTGCCTTCCTCTTTTACTTTAAGATTTTATTCTCTCTTCAACAGCTTTGATCACTGTCTTCAAAACTTTTATCCTCGCATAAAGCTTGCAATTCGCTTCAATGATTGTCCACGGCGCATAACTCGTATTTGTTCGAAACAGCATTTCATCGACTGCGATCTGATATTGCTCCCGTTTCTCTCGATTTCGCCAATCCTCATCGTTAATTTTCCATTGTTTATGCAGCGTCGCCTCGCGATCTTGAAAGCGCCGCAACTGTTCTTCTTCATCGATGTGAAGCCAGAATTTGATGATGATCGTTCCGGCATTTGCCAGATGCTCCTCCATCTCTTTAATCTCCCGGAATGCCCGCCGCCATTCTGCTTCGCTGCAAAATCCCTCGATTCTTTCTACCAGCACTCTGCCATACCACGATCGATCAAAAATTGCAAAATGACCTGCTTTGGGAATCTTCATCCAGAAACGCCAGAGATAATGATGGCTTTTTTCGATGTCATTCGGCGGACCAATCGGCACCACTTCATAGCCGCGGGGATCCATTCCCTCAACGAGACGTTTGATATTGCCGCCTTTTCCCGCGGCATCCCAGCCCTGGTACACGATCACGACCGGAATTCGCTTCAAATAGACCTCATGCTCCAGCTCATGAATTCTGGCTTGATATTTTTTCAGCGCTTTCTCGTATTCTTCACGGGCAAGTGCAGGAGAAAGATCAACCTGGTTCAAAATCGATACCAGCGAATCTTCTGCCTGAATTTTATGAAGCTTGCTTCCGTTGCAATTTTCGCCTGCCGGTAATCCTGCGATGCGTCGCTCGATGGCATCGATGACGGACCGAAATACTTTTACATTTGCCGAACGCCGGTCGTGAGCTTCGACAACTGTCCATGGCGCGACATCGGTATCGGTCTTATCGATCATTTCTTCGATTGCAGCGACATATTCGTGATATTGCTCGTGATGTTTCCAATCTTCTTTTGTTACACGCCACGAAGTGGATGGATTTTTTAATAATGTATCGAATCGTTTTTTTTGTTCCTTCTGGGTGATGTGCAGAAAAGATTTGATAATCACAAAACCATCATCAACGAGCTGCTTTTCGAACGCGTTGATTTCGTTGTATGCCAAACGGCAGAATTTTTCGGAAACGATTTTATCGATCCGCTCGACCAGCACCCTGCGATACCAGCTCCGATCAAAAATAGCGATCCGTCCTTTCACTGGCGTTTTGATCCAGAATCGCCAGAGAAATGGTCGGTAGCTTTCTTCTTCGTTGGGTGGCTTGATATTATAAACAGTAAAGCCGCGAGGATCCATCGCCAGCATGAGTTGATTGATCAACGTTCCTTTGCCAGAAGCTCCCCAGCCTTCGAACACGACGATGATGGGAATTTTTAATTCCCATGCTTTCCGCTGAAGCTCGCCCAGCTTGATCTCAAGATCAGCGATAATTGATTTATATTCAGTTTTTTCCAATTTTTTGGATAGATCAATTTGTTCTAACATAGTTTTTATCTCAGCGTCAACTCCGAGCTTTGCGTTGAGGGACGTGAATTAAATAACTTTTCCATTTACGAATGATCCTGGCTCGTAGAAAGGCAAAATTGCTTTATCAAATGAGTAACTTAATTAATTCACAGTCCTAAATTAAATTTACCCTAAAATTCTAAAATGAAAATTATTACCAAAAATTGCCCCACGGAACACACGAAGAGACTCGACAATTGTTTTTTTAATTTCGTGTCAGTTCGCGCATTTCGTGGGCAATGAGTTTTAATTTTTAGTTGCTAAGGATCTTTTTAGAAATTTAAGTTTACTTATTTTTTGATTTTTTTTCATTGATATTGTTAATCAGACTATGTCGCATTATCAGCCATTGGAAATAAAGTTTCTTAAATCCCACGCAGCGCTAAATTTCTATTTTTATATCGTTCATCCTCTGTCACTTCAATGCCGAACCAGTTCGGCGGAATAAATAAGTTTGCTTGTTTAATTGAGACAAATTCAACTTCTGCTACAACGAGCCCCTGCAGCATTCCGCTAAAAACATCTAATTCAATCGTCGTTCCTGAATAGGCAATTTCGTACCGGATTTTTTCGATTCGCTTCCCTTCTGTCATCAGCCAGAGCTTTTCAAACTGATCTTGGGACAGTTCAACTTCAGCCTCACCTCGCAGCAGTCCAGATCCGCTTTTCACGGTCTGAAAATAGCGAGACCCTTTTTTGCGCAATCGCACTTCTGTTCCATCCGATGAAATGACGAGGTAGCCTTGTATGATCTCTGTCGAAGGATAGTGATGCAAATCTTCAGGAAGCTCTTTAATTAAAAATTTTCGCTCGATTTCGTGAGTCATATTTT
>JALOPY010000068.1 GCA_025453735.1 bacterium
CAGTTTAGTCTGGACAAATTTGTACCTGCCATCATCCATCAGAAACGGCATCATGCGATCATCAGGATTTGCCAGCCCATTGCGGACGACCAATTTATTGTGAAACACATCCGCCCGAAATTCGCCGTGCGGTCCTGTCGAAGCATTCTCCCGATAACCAGAATCATACAACAAAATCGAGCCATCTTTCATCAACAAATTAATGGCATTCTCATCGGCGTGACCGTGATGATTTTTCTCGGTCTCGACATTAATAGTGGTGATCAGTTGTTCCTTGCCATCGATGCCAAACGGGGGATCATCCATAAAATTCAAAAACAGATACGTGGCATTTTTGTCCCAGCCGCTGCGAAACACCACCTTTTTGCCCACGTAATCTTCCAGCACTAACCGACTCGGATCAGTTGGAACGACTTCCTGAATCGAATCATCTGCCCAGCCATAAGCATCACAAATATCTGCCCGTGGCACATGCCCCAATTCCCTGACATGCGCTTCAAAAATGCGGTGTGCCGCCCATTTCATTTTCCCATCCCGATAAACCGAAGCCCCTTTTTCCAGCACTGGAATCATCCAATCCCAGGTATAACCCCGACCGTAACGTCCATCGCCGAACTCGGCAATCTGTCCGCCTGGCGTCATCAATTGAAGGAGATAATCGAAATAATATTTGGTCATCGGCAGGGCGTAGTATTCTTCTTCTACACCCATCAGTTCAGCGTATTGCATCATCGGTTTAATCCACGCGGGAATGTAAATCTGTGCATCTTCTATAGACCAAAGTCCCCAATTGGCCGAAACATTGATTTCCAGCTTCTGCTTCCACTTTTCATAATCGGGATGATTGGGAAAATATTTCATGGCAGCGGCAAGACAGTTCACCAGTTCCTGCGTGGCATGATTCATGGTGCCCCATTCGACCCAATAAAGATAAGCTCGATTGGCGCTTTCAAGAATTTTCTTTTCGATTATCGCCAGATCGCTTTTTGAGATAACGCCGCTCGCTTTGATCTGATTCAGCGCCACCACGATGTAATAGCCATCGCCCGTAGGCATATTCAACAGAATGTCTCGAGTGTGCTCAGCATACTTTCGCTCACCTGTAACCTGGTACAGCAAGGCCGAAAACCGACTGGGAGAATAGCTCGGTTTCGGCGGATTATCATCCCTCACGGCTGGATCGCTCTGCTGCCATTTTTTGATGGCGTTTTGATATTCGTCCCAGGATTGGGATTCAGCGATTTTGATGGCTTCGATGTAATCCTTTGTGGTGATGCGGGTTTGAGAGTAGATTGGAGTCGTGATGAGTATTAAAATGAGCAAACAATAAATAATCTGTTTTTTTTTCAAGGTACCTCACATATTGAAATGAAACTGGGTTAGTAGTATATTTGATTTGTTATCACCTGAGAAAATTAGATTTTTTCAGTCGTTTGGTTGATAATCCAATGGCAATGAATCCGCTACCCTTTCATTTGCCCAATCGCCGAATTTTTCAATTGCATAAGGCGAAAGTAGATTACCAAAGGTATCGACCTCAGCGTAGGTATAGGTATCAGTCAATTTCAAAAAATTATTCGGTTCTCTTATGTTGAGTTTTTTATAAATGACTGCAATATAATCTTCAAATTTTATTTTTATCATCGAGCGGCTGGAATCATGAAACACAATTGCATTCTCCTTTAGAGGAATGAATGTTCCAATTGCAGTCTCGCTGTTCATAAGCTCGATGCTACGAAGATCACTTTCATCATCTGAAAGTTGCATTTCTTCATCAGATTTCTGCTCAGCACCTGGCAAAATCATGGTCTGATCATCAACCAGTGAGAATTGAGAAGGAGGAATTTCAAAGATGTAAAAATCCTCACGATGTGATTTTTGTCGAGCCAGCGCCGATAAAAAATGTCGAAATGAGCCTCGATAAGTCTGCAATCGATTTTTCTTCCATGTCTTTGCTTCCTTTTCATCATCAGATTCCAACTCATGATATCTGGCATAGATTCCATAAACACATTGTTCGGTGCGATCATCATATTCAAATCGATCAAGCGAAATATGCAACTGATAACCTAACGCACGATTTTCGATTTTCAATATGCTATCCGAATTAGCGAAAAATTCGCCTGTGTCCTCATCAGTGAAGAAATCAAGAACGTAAGGATTGAGTATCCTGGTCTTTCTTGAATTTTTCGATTCACCAAGAAATAGTTTTTTGAACTTTTTGAGATCTTGTTTCCATCTTCTTGGAAAAAGCGCTGTAACGGTAACTTCTTTTCCTTGTATGGGCTTTTGAAACAGCCTGACATTATATTCGATCTGCTGAGTGGTTCGAAATTCAAGTTGAATGACTTGAATTTCATAGCCCATCCTTCTGAAAACGAGCGTGTAAGCGCCAGTTGGAATATTCGTTATCTGATAGGAGCCATTGGGAGCTGATGCATCCCCGATGGTCGTGTTGGCGAGAAAAACATTGACGTCGGAAAGCGGCTCGCCTGTCGCGGCGTCTAAAATGGTCCCATAAACAACAGATGTTGACTTTTGTTGAGCCTGAACATTTGATCGAAAACTCAAACCACCTGTCAGTGAAAACAAAAAGAAGAAAGCAATTATTATGGGGTGCTGGATGCTTTTCAATTTAGATCCTCCTTTTGATAAAATTGAATACTCTCCATTTATTTAAAGCTTATTTTGTAGAATACAATCGTTCTTACGCCCAAAGGAAGAAAGTCGGATCCCAAATATTTAATAACTAAGATATCGCTCCCGCCACTCATTCTCTTGCACTTCATTCCTATGCGTCGAATGGACCAAACGAAACTCTCGAATGGACATAATATCGACAAAAACAAAAATAACGCCGCCTTCGATAGAGTAATAATTCCAGATTTGATAGGATTTCGTATCGGAGTTCGAAGGGAATCGCTCGATTTCATCTGGCTTGCCATAGACCAACAGCACCCTGCCCTGATCCGTTTTCCAACCTTGCTTCCCCCCAACAGAAAAATTCGTATTTGCATATTCGATCAGGCGGAAATATTCTTCTTTTCGTTCATTTATCAACGTCACGGGCTGCGGGTCTCGGCTTTTCCAGAAATTTTTTAAAAATTCTTTCTTACCAGCCAAATCGAGTTGTTTAAAAATGCCCTGCTCTTCTTTCAAAGCGATGTATTTAATTTTTTCAAAGTGCTCATTCAAAGCTGGTTCTGGCATATCTTCAAATTCGCTATCTGCTGCATGTTCAATCAAAGTCGGTTCAGCTTTCACTCGTCGCGCTAAAAAATCGCCTTGCCGAAAAATCTGAAATTCTTTTAAAGCTTCTGTTGATTGACCTGAAAAATCATCGGTGACAACAATTTTAAAGGAATAAAAACCGCTGGGAATATCAGTAATGTCGAAGCTGCCATTGATAATAGAAGAAGCGCCTGGCTTGGTCCTGGGGCGCCCTGAAATCTCCTTGATGATTTTTTCTTGCTGATCCATGATATAATAACTGGAATGATAGGTCGAATTTTTCGCCTCGCCATCGTACTTCAGATTGTACGCTTCTGAATAGAAACTTAATTGCTCCAATCCCGCCCCATAAGTCTTGCTGGCGTTCGGAGTTACCCGTAAACCATTCTTATCAAATTTGTTTTCTCGCTGAGGCTGCTTTTGAATTGAGTTGGCAAGCTGGATATCACTTAGTGCCAAACTATCAGTTGAAAAGGATTCAATTTTTAAGCCTTGGGAAACTGTAAACGATTTTTTGGAAATCAGATCTGTGAATCGGGAAACCAGTTCATAATCGCCTGGCTCGAGCTGAATATTTGATTGCTCAGTAAACTTTTGAGTTGGCGAGATTTCATTTTTCGCTTTCACAAAATCAGTAATCACCAGGCTGTCAACCATCATGGCTTTAGAGCCTTTCTTAACATAGGTTCGAATCAAGCTGCCCGCCTGGTAACCGTCCTGGCTTTTTTGATATGTCAAACCGTCCCGGTCGAAAGAATAATATATTTCCACATAGACATCACTTCCCTGGGAACGGAATCGGGAAAAATCAACCGCAAAATTTAAGCTGTTTTCTTGTGAAAAAACTACGAGGGGAATCACCATCACTAAAATGATGATCTCAAAAATCAGTCTGGAGATGATGCCGTTAGCAAATATTTTTCTTATTTTCAGAGAATCCATATATTACCTCATTTGTTTTTTTTTAATTCTTCAAGCGCGATACGCGCTCGTTGATCATAGGGAGAAATTTTTAATCCCTTTTCAAATGCAGCGATTGCTTGATTCACCTGGCTATTCTTTTGATACATCCGCCCCAGGTTGAAATATAAATTGGCTTGCTCTGGCTGGTTTTTAATTGCTGCAAGCATAAATTCGATAGCCGTATGGTAATCCTGCAACATATAATACACCTGAGCAATCGTTGAATGAACATAAGGATTTTCTGGATCAAGGGATAATAATTTTTCAAAAGATTGTTTTGCTTCTTGCCACTTCTGGAGTTGAATGTATGAATAGCCAGCATTCAAAAGCGCGGTCGAATAACTATCATTGATTTGTAATGCTCGCTGGTAGAATTCAAGCGACTTTTCCCACTCGTTTTGACTGGCAAGCTCTAAACCCAACAACACATACGCCTTAGCAAAATGAGGTGCTTTCGCAATTGCTGCTGCAAAATACTTTTTATCAGTTGTTAAATCCTGATGGCTGACTAAATCCACATACTGAATTAGGGCAAAATCATTTTCCGGTTCCTCGTCCAATATTTTTCGAATCGAACTAATTGCACCTGAAACTATTTCCTTCTGATCAGAATTCAATGCGAACGTGCGATAGGTAAAAAGGGCAGCCATGAAATTTTTCATCTCTGTTTCGTGCTGGTACATCTTTGTTCTAACAGGCTCGATCTCACCAAAAACTTCAAAATTTGTGCAATATGACAAAACAGATTCACGGCATTTGAGCAGTTCCTGATAAACATCAGGTACCATTTCTTTCGTTACGATGCGACTGAACTCCACGACAGGATGATCATCAGTGTGACTGGGAACGGATCCGGCAAATTTATTCAGCATTTGTTCGCCGCAAAAAAATGTTGCCAAAAACGAAAAGGGATCGTTGATATGAATTTCAGCAAGACTTGATGCAACTTTTGGCAATTCCATGCGTGATTTCACCTTTGCCAAATCAATCGGATAATATCCCTTTATTCCAGCAAGCAAGAGATGTTCTGGATTGTTGTACCAGAGGCTTGAATTGGGAAATACGTTGATAAAACTTTTCACCAGTGCCTGGACTTCTTCCAGGGACATTCCATAAATTGGCAGCCAGGCGACCAATTGCCCATCTTCCTGCAATTTTGCCCGACACAATCGGTAGAATTCTTCGGTATAGAGCGTAGGACTGAATTTTGGATCAACCGAGTTGATCGAAATGATATCGTATTTTTGGTCTGTTGCTAAAACGAAGTTTCTGCCATCATTCACGATAAAATGAAATCGATCGTCCTGGAAGATGCCCTGATTTTGTTCGGCGAAGAAATCAGCGGTTCGTTTTTCGTGGGCGACCAGTTCAACGCAATCGACTCGTCTCATCTGATCATATTCCAAAAATGACTTGCACGTATTTCCAAAGCCAAAACCGATGACGAGCGCTTCCCGTGGATTGGGAGTCAGGAGCATCGGCAGATGTGCCAGCATTTTATGGATGATCATATCTGAATAAGTGGTATGAGCTGTATTATGTCCATTTACATTCAAATAGCGAACATTTTTGCCCCAGATATTAATTTGATCTTTCTTTTCGAGCACGCTTACCGTCGCAGCAGCAGTATTTTTTGAATAGAGGAGCCGAGTGTCACTAAAACCTGCCGTTCTCAAAAAAATTGGTTTCGAAGTATAAGAAAATATCGCTATGAAAACAAATAATAAAACTGCAACACCAGCCACAACGAAGTCACGAATTTTTCGATCTCCAAAATCTTTTTCATAACAGAAAATCGCAAGTGCAATCGCCAGGTTCATAAATGCCAGAATCAAAATGCTGGCATTCAAACCAACCAATGGCAAAATCACCCCTGCCGATTTTATCAATACTTTCGACGTAAATCCGGTTCACAATAGGAAATACAGCTCCCATGCAGAGCGTGGGAATGATGAGAATCAAGAACGCGCTGCTAAAAAGAAGGATCGAAAACTGGGTCCAACTGTTCGGCTCAAAGATACCCAGCAGCAGGTTTTGAATTGAGGCAAGATTCATAAGCAAGGGGATCGTCAAGATCGCTGCGATGGCAATAATTATTTCAAACAGGCTGAACCATAGTAGCAAATGTTTTAAGCGATCCACCCATTTCGCCATTAGAAAACTTCCGAGGGCGATCCCAACCAAAAATGTGGTGAGAATAATTGTGAACGAATACGTAGTTGAGCTGATGAAGAAAATAAGGGCACGAGTCCAGATAACTTCATACGCCAACGATGCGAATCCAGCTATTCCGAACAGCCAGAGAACTAGTCTTGCTGTGGGTACATCATATTGCCGGATTTTTGACGGTATGTCTTGAACAGTTTGTTTGTCCTTTTGCTTTTTTTTCTCTTTCTTTGTTTTGCCGGGAGTCACAATCACTTTGGGTCGATCCAAAAACAAGGCGATCCCGCCAACGACAACATTTATGATTACAGCAATCCATAATGTAGCGCTTGCCCCGAAAAGATAGATCAGGAAGAAGCCTGTAAAAAATGCTCCAATCACTGCACCCAATGTATTGAATCCATACAACCATCCTACTCGTTGGCCAAATTCTGCTGAAGTTTTGATAAAATATTTGCTAATGACAGGCAGCGTCCCTCCCATCAATGTTGTGGGTACAATGAGGATGGCAATCGATAGTATGAAACGAATGATGTTGAAAACGACGGGTTGATTACCGACGATGCTATAAAGCCAGACATAAACGGTATCCGAAATGGGAAGAAAGAGAAAAAGGATTAGCATCGCGGATGCGCCGATGCCGAGTTCCAGGTAGCCGTATAATTTTAGCGGCGATTTAACTCTATCGACATATTTTCCGAGTAAATAGCTACCGAGCGCCAGCCCTCCCATAAAAGCAGTTAGAATGCTGCTCGTGGCGTAAGTTGTATTTCCAAAAATGAGAACTAATTTTCGCACCCAGATTTGCTGATAGATCAGTCCTGCCGCGCCCGATAAAAAAAACAATAGATATATTAGGTAATGAAGCATACTTAATTCTTTTCCTCTAGTTTCTTCGCATCCAATTCTTCTTTGAACAGCTCTTTTTCAATTTCTTTCGCACGTAGCAGTGCCTGTTCTTGAATTTGGCCTAATCTAATTTTAATTGCAGGATTCAATTCGCTAAGCTGTTTTAGATAGCTTTGCTTTGTAAAATCATATTCAATTTTATAGGCAACAAAATCATAGATTCCCAGCGCTTCTCGTGTTTTTTCCAGCGTGGGGTATTGAATTTCCTTCACACCAGGGAAAACGCCATTCTCCACCATCGTTCGCGCTAGAAAGAGTGCGAGATAATAGTAGCCCGGTTCAGTTGGGTGGACATGATCCAATAATAGGGAAGGTTCCGGATAAAATTTGCCTGAAAGCTGCCTGAAAAATTGATCGGTATCGGCAAGAATAATATTTTCTCGGTTCGCAATCTTACGGCAAATTTCCCTGATAGATGATTTTGCACGAAACGGCAAGGCATCCAAATCTGTAGCGCGGGTCAGGGCTTGATTGGCAATATCATATTCTTTGAACATGTTGTAATTCATCCCAGTATAAAAATGCACTTCGGCAAAGCTGGAATCGATCAGGTAAAGTTGTTTCCATCCTGAAAGCGCATCATCATATTTATTTTGATCGAAAAACCGACTCGCTTCGATCCGCAATGTATCCCAAAGCACACTGGTTTCATGATTCAGTTCATGAGTAAACCTGCTAAAAAATGGTGGAAAGGTCAGATTTGATATGGGAGTAGATAGGACTACTTTGATTCCAGTTTTCTTTGCCAGCCTAACGAGTTCGGTTATATTTTTTTCAAAATTGTTCCGAACTGTCTCGTGATATGGATCATCATTCGCGATGGTATTCTGCAAGCTCCATTCTGCATAATCTTTGTATTCCACTTCACCGCGTTTCAATACTTTTTTCAATATCCATCGCAAACACTGGTAAAGATAAGTCTGACGGATATTGAGAAATGTATTATTGAGCCATTTTTTTGTGAAGACTTTATTTGCCTGTTTCGACAGCGCAAATTCATTGGGACCAAAGTATTCGTTATGCCCGGTGTAAACAATTACCAGGTCCGGATTATATTTTAGAATATCTTCGAAGACCTTTAGAACTGACAAGCTATTAAAGGCATTGCTCCCCAGGTTCAGCATTTCGATTTCTGGCAGATTGGAATTGTATTGCAAGATGGCTCGCAGGTAATTGGGAAATGAAACCGGACATTTATATTCCGGCAGTGTACCATAAGGATAGCCGGCAGTTGTAGATCCTCCAAGGCAGAAAATGCGGAATCGATTCTTTTTTTCTAGATGAATTGCCCGATTTGAAACTGAGGTATTGACAAAATGTTCGAGATCGTATAAAAAGAAATCTGTAAAATAATCCTGATTCAAATACAGCGTTTTTCTCTGTCTATCTACTTTGAGTGGATCAAAACGATGGGTGATGGAATTTGCGATAAATTCTAAAGCCAACCAGATGATAAATGGAGAAATTACTGCTATAACATAAAATGCAACTCTCTTATATCTATTGCTAGGTTTCACCTTTGACGTCCAATACTAACATAAATTATTTACGACTTTGCTTTAAATGCAATCAATTGTTCGAATGGCTGAGAAATCATAAAATAGAAAATACCATCTTTTTCAACAAATTTATGATACCATGGTGAGTATAAATCTGTCACAACTGTCATGGTTAGAGGCTTTGAAAATTGATACGATGCAATATGATTAAAATTGAAGTCATATTGTTCGATCAGGTCAAAATAATAAACTTCCTCGGTACTGGTTTTTTTATCAACTCTAACGACAAAAATGCCATCTTTATTAACGTACATATCTTCGATCAACGCGCCTGGCTGCCCGTTTTCCAATTTATACGGTTTTAATTTCGATTTTATTTTCTTCGCCAGAATTAGGTCTCCCTGCAAATCATAGATAAAGCCGCTATCCACAACCGTTGGCATATAAATAATCTTATTATCTGGTGAAACCCTTGAAAAAGCAGAATCCAGGATTTCTTCGCCTTCTTTAGCAGCTCGAGGACTTCGAAATGAACGAATGAGTTTTCCGTTTACATCATACGTTTCAAGACAATTACCAAACCGGCGCGAATCAAACATTCTATTGATCATGAAGCTTCCGTCCGCGGCAACGGATATATCACCTCTCCCATTTAAGAAAAATCTTTTTACTGGTCTGCCATTGAAAGTAAAAAATTCAAGCACACCCAAAGTGTTCACGGCAAGCAATGTATCAATCGGATTTACGGAGCATAGTTTTTCATAATTTCCACTGCCATAGCCTGCAATGTTAATGCGAAAATTTCCATTCTCATCAAATATCAGGACACCAGGACCAGCTATATCCACAACGACAAATTCATTTCTGTCTGTTATATCAAAATCAGTGACTCGATAAAAATATTTATCAATTTCAACATCGGGGATATTTAATCGAACCGATATAACTTCCAACTGATGCATTGGCACTTTTTTGCCACAGCCGGAAATCATCATCAATACGATTCCAAAAATTAATAAACAGATAGTGTTTGTTCGAATTTTCATTTTTAAAAAGCTCAACTTATGCGTTTCTTGTCAATAATAGTAGATCATTCCAAATTACAATTAAAAAATGGGGGACTCAGAGCAATCATTTCTGAATCCCCCAAAACTGTGTTACTCAAAAATCAAACACGTTTCGAAGATTATACTTAAAATTTGAATGTCAATGAGAAACGATTGACGTCATCAAGAACATCAAATTTTGACCAGGTATAATCGAGCGTCAAGCGATATCCGCTGTAGGGAATATCCAATCCAGCGCCGACTGACAAGCCTTCGTCGGTCCGGTTATAGCTTTGTTTACTCAGCCATGAAGGACGGTTTACCGCCTCATCGGTATAATAAACATTGCGATCCAGGTATTCATCCTGAATGCCCTGGAAATTGAATTTATATCCACTGCGGAAATACAGCGATTTGTAGAGGTGGACTTCTACGCCACCGAGAATCATCTGGTCAGCATCCAACGGTTTTGTCGCGTCCACAAAGCCCTTCATTCCGAAAATATCAGAACTGAGGAAGCTGTAGGAAGCGCCAAAGCTGAACACCAGCGGCAGGTTCACAGGTACGTAATAAAACTTGTAATCCTGTCCCAGATTCTGGATTCTGGCGCCAATAGTGAGATCTCTAAAGCCTAGTTTGTAGATCGCACCGAAATCCACAGCAAACGCATGAACACCAACCCCGTCGATCGATTCGCTATAGTATTTGGCCGTCGCACCCAATGATAATTTGTCAGTGAAACTTCTCGCCCATGATAGCGCAATGAAGTTAGAGTTGAAATCGAAAGTCGCGTCAGTAACATAATCCACGCCCTTCAATCCTTCTTGGATATCGCGGTTTGCCGCAATATCACCAACTCCAGCCATCATGCCGCCGATGGCGAAGGTTCCAAGATTGCCGAACGCATGACCGACTGCAAACGCGTTGTGGCTCAAATCAGCAATCCAGTTATTATAAGAAAATGTTACCTGAGTTTCCCCAGCATTCATCACGAGTCCAGCCGGGTTCCAAAATAGCTGGTTGACATCGCCCTGTACCGTCGTCATTGCACTAGCAAGTGCAGTCGCTTTCGCACCTACGGCAACCTTAAGGATCGAGGCACCTGACGAACCAGTTTTTTTCATTTCCTGTCCAAACCCGCTGCCCACATAGATCAAAACGAACATTATAAGCAGCGTGGAGATTATTTTATGTCTCATAGAGCATATTCTCCTAATTTCATTAGTTAATAATTTATTGTTATCCTTAGCGCATAATTGCCAATTTTCCGTTTTGCTGACCGCCAGGATATTCAGCAACCCAGATGTAGAGACCGCTTTGAACTTCAGGTCCGTCCTTGGTAAACATATCCCAGAAAACTGTTCCATTCAAAGGATTTGTACCGAAGTACTCGATCACATCCATGATTTGGCCGGACAGATCGAAAATGGTGATCTTGGTGTTCAACGGCAAATTGTAGAACATGATTTTATGCTCTAATCCTACATCATGTGGAGCCTGGACCTTGTACGGATTCGGCCTTACCAGGATTTTGAGTTCGCCGCTTAAAATATCGTTAAGGTTGGCGCGTGCCGGGATGAGCACGAACGGTGCTCCCATCTCTTTCAAGCCGGATGAGGTTGTGGGATAGCCAACCGCAGCAGTACACCACGGGTAGGTTCCCAGCCATTCGCCCCAGCGTCCATTAAGGTTTTGCTTACCGCTTTCCAGGCTGGTGAAAGAAGTGTTGGCTATGGTGCCACTCTCATTATCGAAAGCTGCAACATAATACCACATCGTGTATCCGAAATCTACAGCATCGGATTCATCCACCCATTCATATTTCCAGCCATCAGTACCGGTATTCGCATAGCTGCTCAGATCCGCCTTGGGAATATAAGCCATAATCTTCCAGGGTCCATGTAGGCCCGGATCCCATTCGAGGTTATAACCTGCTGGGACGCTATTGTTCGGATTGAAGGGTTCGCAGTATCTGGCTTCCAGTTCGGCATCAGTGGCACCGATATCGGCAGCATTCTGATGATGATATCTGTCCATGAAGCGCGTTCCGAGCTGCTCTGATTTATATTTCGGGAATGCAGTGACACGATAAATCTTATATCCCGCAAAATCTGAAGCTGCTTCAGCGCGATTGTCCCATACGATCCTCGGTTTTACCGATGTGCCGAATGGCGTCGCTTTCACAGCCATATCAGGCATCGACGGTGGCACTGGCACCTTCCAGTTGTTCTCATAAGCGAAACGCGCGGCTGCAACAGCATTCCTGATTCCTTTCAAGCGATAACCGGCGTATTCGATACCGACAATGGTGATGGTCTCACCGACTTCCAACGAGAATGGTCCCACACCAGCGGAAACGCCTGCATCGAAATTGTAGATTCTCGTATTCGTCGAACCGACAGTCCATTGATCTTCAGCCGGGATACCGGGGCTCGGTGTGCCCGGGAAGTTCTTTTCCCAGTTCTGGAAAAAGTAATTGGTGTATTTTATATCGCCCATGGGCCGTCCGCCCTTGATGGGCAGATTGGCGAAAGATACAGGATTACCGACCGTATATAAAGAAGGATTCGACGTATCAAAATAATTGGGATCTGGTTTCAGCACTTTGCCAACATACAATGCTTTCGTTTCGCTCTTGCCACCCTCTTCATAGAATGTACCTGTGGCCATGACAAATCGTCCGTAAGGCTCACCAGCATCGTCCCTGTTTCGGCTGACATACCAGCCTCTTTCGGCGCCTTCACCAATGGGATGGCTGCCGTAGATCGTTTTTTTATCCGGAGCAGCGGAACCAGCGTCCATGCCGCCCTCTTTCACGGCGATGAAGTGCTGTCCGTTCCAGACATCACCGAAAATACCTCTTGAGTTGCGGTATTGAACTTTTCTTTTTTCATTCACCGCCCATCGATTGGCATCAAGATCACTTTCCGCAATTCCGGTTGCAAAGACGACCGGTACGTCCCAGGGATTGCCATCCGGATCCGGACTGCCGTCATATCCCGCCAGCCTGGTTGCTGGCCACCAGCCCGTCCATCGTGTTCCACGGGTAGTGAGAGCCATGCTGCCGAAAGTTTCTTCGTGGATATGCATTGCGAGTGCTTCGATTTTATGGTTACTCCGATCGATCACGCCGTCGCAGTTGTTGTCCTGGACGCCAGTGTTGGTTAGCTCGAATTCAAAAGCAATAAAGTCGTCCATGTTAGCTTCATTGTAGCTGTAGCCGCGGACACGGCCCTTCACGTCCACACCAATATTGGTGGGCATGAAGAAATTATACACCTGCTGCGTTCGTGAAGCATCCAGCCAAGGTGCGCCGCCGTGTGACGTTCCATTCGACGATGGGACTTTATTCGTATTGCCCATTTTTGGCATCCAGAATGCGCCACAGTAATTCCTGTAATTTGCCGTATCACTGGCTACCGACGCACGATACGCGCCGATGGGTTCAGTTGGATGGTATTCCGTTAGGTGAAGATTGGTATTCCAGGTCAATGTGAAGATATCGCCTGCCGGATAGTGGAAAGTTGGTGCTGTCCACTGCCGGTCGTAATTGCCAAGCCTGGCAAGTACAGCATTGACCAGCACATTAGTGTTCGATTCACTGTAATATTTGGTTATGCCGCTCGGCATAATACTTTCCCACAGATCACCACAGCAGACCGAACCGATTCCTGGCCAGTCCAACGCCAGGCCGGAAGAGCTGAGACCCATGAGAAATATGATCATGAGAATTGCAAAATTCTTTTTAACCATTACTTTTCTCCTATGTTTACTTAATTGAGAAAGCCCATTCCATTACAACTAGAATGCGATTTCAAGACCAAAATACATTTCCCGCGCGATACCTGCCAATGGACTTCCGTACTGATTGGTGGGACGATTAAAGATACCCCACGCATTGCCTTTGGTCTCATAGAGGTTCGTATTGCTGTAATTATCAAACGTCAGGATGTTTTCGCGATCCAGCACGTTCAGCATTTCAAAGAAAATGCCTCCGCGGAAACCGGCGACGGTAACGTACTTTGTCAAACGCATATCAAATTGCAGGAAATATTCGCCATCCAGTTGATTTTCGTAGCGCGCGTTAACAACATTCACTTGCTGGGCATAGCGCCACGGGCTCTTGTAGGTACCCACAGTTGATAACTTGACATCAAACGGGAAATCCCATAACAGCGATAGCTTGCCCTTAAAGTCATTGTAGCCGCGTGCATAAGTCGGCCAGAAATCGGTCAGACCAAAATCAAAATTAGGTGTCGTATTATACGCCAATGAACTTGCAAAAGCAGCTTCCTGATTGATGGCGAGCCCGTTTGAGGATGTCTTATCATAGGCATAAGAGACGCTCAGGTTA
Organism: bacterium; assembly: GCA_025453735.1. Classification (GTDB taxonomy): domain Bacteria; phylum Zhuqueibacterota; class Zhuqueibacteria; order Thermofontimicrobiales; family Thermofontimicrobiaceae; genus JALOPY01. The sequence continues at coordinate 14,169 of JALOPY010000068.1, forward strand.
CCTGATAAGCCAAATACACCAAAGTATCTTTCAGGAGTGGGACGCTTCCAGAAATTGAGCTCCAGGCCTCGGCTGTCGCGGAAACCCCAGTTCGTATAGTAGGTATATAATGCGAAAGGTGTTCCGGTGGCAGCCCTATTCGGGCCGATGCTGAATCCGGTTACATAGCCGTTTCTGACATCGCGGTAGTATGCGGTCAGGTCAACACCGAAATCATTGGCCAGTGCCACATTGATACCGATTTCATAGGCGGTCGCTTTTTCCGGATCCGGATCAGCATCCCAAACTGCCGGCAATGATGCATTGGCGAACGAGTTGTAATTCCTCAGCCAATATCCCATATTGGGCTGCGTGGTGTAGATGCCCCAACTGTAGTGCATGGCAGCATTGTCAGTGATAGGATGAGAAATACCGATACGCGGGCTGAAATAAGTACGCGTTTCACTGGGGACCGTATTATCCCAGAGCATGACGGTCTGGCCATTGGAAAGCGTATCCCATGTCGAGGGTTCATATACTTTGTCAAACACCTCTGTGTCCATATTATAGGCATCGAATCTCATGCCGAGGTTCACGAT
>JALOPY010000663.1 GCA_025453735.1 bacterium
CATTTCCCTGAAAATCTTAATTGTTCTTTTTATTGAATTTTAAAGCTGCTGCAACAAATTCTTTAAATAGAGGGTGGACGTTCAAAGCCCGGGATTTCAACTCCGGATGAAATTGAACTGCAACGAACCAGGGATGATCGTTCAACTCGATGATTTCCACCAGGTCGAGCTCCGGATTGACGCCGCTGATGATCATGCCATGCTGTTCCAGGATTTCTCGATATTTGTTATTGACCTCCAGCCGATGACGGTGTCGTTCCGAAATTCGATCAGCTCCGTAAATTTGGTGAGCTCTAGTCCCTTTTTTTATCACACAGGGCTGGGCGCCCAATCGCATCGTGCCGCCTTTTGCTTTGATTCGTTTCTGCTCTTCCATCAAATCAATGACAGGATGCGAAGGAGATTCATTAAATTCGGTGCTATTCGCTCCTGCTAAACCACACACTTCTCGCGAAAAATCGATGACCGCGCATTGCAGCCCTAAGCAGATTCCGAAGAAAGGTATCTGGTTTTTTCGGGCATAGCGCACAGCATTAATTTTTCCTTCGATCCCGCGACTGCCAAATCCACCTGGAATAAGCAATCCGCACACATCGCTTAAAGCCGTTTCAGAATCCTGTCCCTCCAAGGATTCAGAATCGACCCATTTCAGCGTAACCCTGGTGTTGTTAGCGACCCCGGCATGGGCAAACGCTTCGATGATGCTTTTGTATGAATCATGAAGATGAACATATTTGCCGCAAACCGCGATGGTGATTTCGGATTGGGGATTTTTGCATTTCTGAACAAAATTTTCCCAACCTTTCAAATCGGGCTTCTTGCATTTTAACTGCAATTTGTCAACGATAATCTCATCCAGACCGCCTTCATGGAACATGAGCGGAATTTCGTAGATGGTCGGCACATCCGGCGCATCGATAACAGCATCGATGGGAACATTGCAGAACAAAGCGATTTTTCGCTTCAACTCCATGTTTAACTTTCGATCCGCGCGACAGAGCAGAATATCGGGTTGGATGCCGATCTCCCGCAGCTTCATTACCGAATGTTGTGTTGGTTTTGTCTTTAATTCACCGGCAGCCTTGATGTAGGGCACCAGGGTCAGATGGATATTGATCAAATTATTGGCGCCAACATCGAGACGCAACTGCCGAATCGCTTCAAGAAACGGAAGGCTTTCTATATCGCCAACGGTGCCGCCCACTTCAGTGATAACGACATCAGTTTGCTCTCCATTGATTCCGGGTACATCGAGAATTCGGCGCTTTATCTCATCCGTGATGTGAGGAATGACCTGTACTGTCTTGCCAAGATAATCCCCATTCCGTTCGCGTTTAATTACCATATAGTAAATTTGTCCAGTCGTTGCATTGCTTTTCTTCGAGGTATTTTGATTGAGAAATCGTTCATAATGCCCCAGGTCCAGGTCGGTTTCAGTGCCATCATCGGTGACATAAACTTCGCCATGTTGATACGGACTCAGTGTTCCGGGATCGATATTGATGTATGGATCCATCTTTAGGATGTTTACATTCAATCCCCTGGCTTGCAGTATCGCGCCAACCGCTGCTGACGCCACACCTTTTCCCAGTGATGAAACCACGCCGCCGGTTACAATGATAAATTTTGTTTGCTGTTCGTTGCTCAAGTTGCTCTCCCTGATAGATAAGCTTCTACACGTTTAATATCTTCCGGAACATCGACTCCGATTGAACTTGTTTCGGTTATGGCGGCTTTGATCTTATAGCCATTTTCCAGAATTCGTAACTGCTCCAGTTGTTCGATCTTTTCAAGTTTTGATGGCGGCAATGCCACAAATTTAATCAAAAAATCTCTGCGATAAATATATAATCCGATATGTTGAAAATAATCGTGCACGTTAATCCATTGCTCCTGCAATGGGATGTCCCTCGTAAACGGAATGATTGATCGGGAAAAATACAGCGCAAAAAAGTCATTATCTAAAACCACTTTAGGAATATTGGGATTTGTCAGCTCAGCGACGCTGGTGATTCGTTTTACCAGCGTTCCCACGGGAACTTCCGGATTATTTTGCATCATGGCGACAGCTTGATCGATCATGGCTGGATCGATCGCTGGCTCATCACCCTGAATATTAACGATCAAAGTTGAATTCAATTGGCGAGCTACTTCTGCTACTCTTTCGGTCCCGTTGGCAGCATTTGGTGACGTCATTCTGGCTGAACCGCCAAAAGCTTCAACAGCATCGAATATCCGTTGTTCATCGGTTGCCACGATAACCTGGTCTAATAATTTTGCCTGACTTGCCCGCTCATAAACCCATTGGATCATCGGCTTGCCTAAAATTTCTGCTAATGGCTTACCGGGAAACCGGGAAGAAGCGTATCGAGCGGGTATGATTCCAGAAGCCTCTTGATTCGTTGCTATTGCTCCCATTGTTTTTTTTTAAAACGTATCCTCTTTAATATCATTTTAAAATTTCAAATCCGTCCTGGCATTCCTGAAATTTAAACCCTCTTAATATAAAATAATAATGGCAATTTGTCAAGCAGAAACTTCTCCAATCTGGCATAATTTTTGTAATAAATGCCTGCC
>JALOPY010000664.1 GCA_025453735.1 bacterium
AAAATTCATTCGGAAGCTTGCATAAAATCGAGATTGAAAGCCGTGAATTCCATTTTTATCAATTGAACAAGTTAGAAAAAGATCGAATTGGAAGCATAGATAAATTTCCCTTCTCAATCAAAATTTTACTCGAATCCCTCTTGCGCAATGAAAACAGCGTCGAGGTCTCCCAGCAAGACATCATTAATTTAGCCAACTGGAACCCCAAAAATGTCCAGAAAGTCGAGCTGCCGTTCATGCCCGCCCGAGTCGTATTGCAGGATTTCACGGGTGTCCCTGCTGTCGTTGATTTAGCAGCCCTTCGATCGGCTGCGATTCGATTGGGCGGTGATCCACAAAAAGTCAATCCCCAAATCCCTGTTGATTTGGTCATCGATCATTCGGTTCAGGTGGATCGATTTGGATCGGCATCAGCGCTGGCTTTCAATGCGGAAAAGGAGTTCGAGCGGAATCGGGAGCGGTATGAATTTTTGAAATGGGCAACCAATACCTTCAAGAATTTTCGTGCCGTACCGCCTGCCACTGGTATCGTCCACCAGGTGAATTTGGAATTTCTGGCAAAAGTGGTTCAACAAAAACAGACTGAAAACGGAGCGAGGATTTTATTTCCTGATACATTAGTTGGCACGGATTCGCACACGCCGATGATCAACGGGCTGGGCGTGCTCGGCTGGGGCGTCGGCGGTATCGAGGCAGAAGCGACCATGCTGGGGCAGCCGTACTATATGGTTGCTCCCGAGGTGATCGGTTTTAAGCTGACGGGAGAATTGCCAGCAAGGGCAACGGCTACCGATTTGGTTTTGACCGTCACTGAGATTCTTCGCAAGAAAGGAGTGGTCGGAAAATTTGTGGAGTTTTATGGAGCAGGATTGTCATCGCTCACCCTAGCTGATCGAGCCACAATTTCAAATATGGCGCCTGAATATGGCGCAACCGTTGGTTATTTCCCTGTCGATGATGAGACGTTGAATTACCTCAGAAATACAGGCAGATCAGAGGAATTAGTCAAAATCGTCGAGCACTATTGCAAGGAGCAGGGATTATTCCGAACTGATGATACGCCTGATCCCCAATTTACCGATACAGTTGAATTGGATTTGAAAGCTGTCGTTCCCTGCGTTTCGGGACCCAAACGTCCCCAGGATCGAGTTGCACTGGATGCTGTGAAAAAATATTGGCATGAAACATTGCAGGCACCAACTGAAAAAAGAGGCTTTGGCATTAAAGATCAGGATAAAGAAAAATTTGCTACATTGTCCGTGAGAGGAGAAACTTATCTCCTAAAGCATGGTTCAGTGGTAATTTCGGCGATTACGTCTTGCACCAACACCTCCAATCCTTCGGTGATGATTGGTGCAGGATTGCTGGCTCGGAATGCAGTTCAGGCGGGATTAAAGGCCAAGCCCTGGGTCAAAACTTCGCTGGCGCCTGGTTCAAAAGTCGTCACCGAATATCTTCGAGTCAGCGGATTAACGCCGTACCTTGATGCTCTGGGATTTCACCTGGTTGGCTATGGCTGCACAACTTGCATCGGAAATTCTGGACCACTTCCCGAGCATATCTCGAAAGCGATCAGTGATAACAAACTCATATCAGTTTCGGTGCTGTCAGGCAACCGAAATTTTGAGGGGCGGATTAATCCCGATGTGCAAGCCAGCTTTTTAATGTCGCCGCCATTGGTGGTGGCGTATGCGCTGGCAGGTTCCATTGACATCGATCTGAATAATGAACCACTTGGCTACGATCCAAATGATCAGCCAGTTTATCTCAAAGATATCTGGCCCAGCCAGGACGAAATCAGGCAGACAGTCGCCGAATGCGTGAACTCGGAGATGTTTCGGCAGCACTATGGCAATGTGTTAGATGGCAATGAAACCTGGAATGAAGTTGCTGTTCCAACAGGCGAGGTTTATCAATGGGATCCAAAAAGCACATACATTCAAGAACCGCCATTCTTTAAAAATATAACAGCAGAAATTCCATCATTGACAGATATTTTGGGCGCCAGCGTGTTAGCCTGGCTGCCCGATTCGACCACGACCGATCATATTTCGCCTGCTGGATCTATTGCGCCCACTTCGCCTGCTGGAAAATATCTTATTTCCATCGGTGTTCAGCCAAAAGATTTTAATTCTTATGGCAGTCGCAGGGGCAATCATGAAGTGATGATGCGAGGCACGCTGGCAAATATTCGCATCAAAAACAAATTGATCCCTGGTGTGGAGGGTGGTTACACGATTTACCAGCCCACAGTTGAACAAATGGCAATCTGGGAAGCGGCTGAGAAGTACATGGCAGATAAAACAGCGCTGATCATCCTGGCTGGAAAAGAATATGGCTCAGGCTCGTCACGGGACTGGGCGGCAAAAGGTGTATTTCTGCAGGGAGTCAATGCGGTGATTGCAGAGTCTTACGAGCGAATTCATCGATCCAATTTGGTGGGAATGGGTGTTTTGCCATTGCAATTCAAACCAGGACAGAGCGTGGAAAGCCTGGGCTTGAGTGGATTTGAGACATTTGATATTTTGGGCATTCAAAATGAAATGCACCCTGGCGCTGAAGTCATTGTAAAAAC
>JALOPY010000665.1 GCA_025453735.1 bacterium
CAGAAACCTGTGCACATTATTTATATTTTACACAAGAAGATTTTAAGAATCCCAATATAGTAAATTATCTAAAAACATCGCCTCCAGTGAAACTTGAAAACGATAAAAATGCATTATGGGAAGCATTGAACGACGGGACGATCGCTTTTGTCACCACGGATCATGCCGGCTGTGATCCGGTTAAAGAAAAATCATCCTGGAATTTCTGGGAGGTTTATGGAGGCATTCCTGGTGTGGAGCATCGCGTACCTTTTTTATTCAGTGAAGGATTTCAAAAGGGACGCTTGTCATTATCAAAAACTATTGATTTGCTATCGACCAATATCGCTGATTTTTTCAAGTTATCTCCGCGTAAAGGGAGTTTAAAAAACGGTGCTGATGCAGATTTTGCCTTGATAAATTTATGGGACAGGCAGGTTATTCGCTCCCAGAACATGCACTGCAAAGGTAAGTACACGCCATTCGAAGGTACTGCATTTGACGCTGTTGTCGAGGCAACATTTTTACGAGGAAAATTGGTGATGAATAAGAAGGGGGAGCCAGAAGTTAAGCCAGGTTATGGTAAGCCATTGTTATTCAACCGTTAAAATATTATGAAACAAGATACAGAAATTTCAATTACAAATGCCTGGATTTGTCAGGTCAAACAAAATTCGATTGAACCGATTTTTGGAGACCTCATCATCCGTGAGCAAAAGATAGCCGAGATTCACCCGATTGATTTCAAAAAATTCATCAGCCATGAACGAAAAATTGACGAACATGCTTTTAATGCTGGCGGACGGGTGATAACCATACCGTTGGTCAACTTTCATGATCACTTTTATTCCCGCCTGGCAAAAGGACTGCCGCTTTCAGGAGCAATGGAGAGTTTTTCACAAATTCTCGAAAACCTGTGGTGGAAATTGGATCTGGCTTTGGATTTGGAAATGATTGCAGCGTGTGCAGAAATGGCAGCGCTGGAGTCAATCCGCCAGGGTGTAACCTATATTTTTGATCATCATTCTTCTCCTGGAAGTATAAAAAACAGCCTTACAATCATCGCTCATAAACTTCAGGAATACGGATTAAGAGGAGTTTTATGCTTTGAAACCTCTGATCGAAATGGCAATGATCTGGCTCAAAATGCGCTGGATGAGTGTGAAAGATTTACAAAAAAAAATGTAACTGATGATATTAAATCCATGCTCGGTTTGCACGCTTCTTTTACTCTGTCAGATGTTACTTTAAGTAAAGCTGCTGAACTATATGAGAAGCTGAATCTTGGCATTCATATTCACTTATGCGAAGCAAAGCTTGACCGAAAGGTCAGCCTTGAGAAATTTGGAAATTCTCCGGTTCAAAGGCTAATGCGCTTTAATCTCTTGAACAAAAAAAGCATCCTTTCTCATGGCATTCACTTGAATGAAGATGATTATTCGGGGATATCGAAAGCGGGGAGCGCCATCGCCTATAATCCGGATTCCAATCTGAACAATGCCGTTGGATTGCCTCGATTTCATTTCGTGCCGGAAAATATCCCAATCTTGATCGGGACCGATGGGATGCATGCGAATGTTGCTCGCTCCATGAAACAATTATTTTTGCTCTATCGCCATCAGCGCAATAGCTTTGATGCCGCATTTCGATGGATCAAAAAAGTCTATTTCGATCAGCTAAATTTTGTTCACCATTATTTTCCAGATTTTCCCGCGCTATCTGTTGGCGATCGCGCCGATTTCATTATCTGGGATTATATTCCTCCCACACCTTTTTCGATTGATAATTTTTGGAGCCATTTCATTTATGGGATGCTTGAATACCCAATAGATAGCCTCATTCAGAATGGAAAATTATTGATGAAAAACAAGCTCATTCAAGGGGAGGATCGAGTTCGAGCCAGGATTTACCGACAAGGGGAGCGGCTGTTCAATAGGCTTCTGAATGACAAACAAAAGCGGGAATCTCAGGTTTAACGAGCGCAAGTTCGAAAGATATTCAATGATGCAGAAAACTTCAAAGGAGATTATAAAATAGCCCGCATCTTCAGAATTCAATATTTGGCTGAATCAAAAATGTCATTTGACTCGTTGCGTTCTCATCAAAACGATTCAGCGAATGATCATACCATCGAATCCATTCCCACTTCACGCCCAGACCAAGAATTAAAAATATTCTTTTTTGCAGCACTGTCGCCGGAAATTTTTTCCCATAAGAAAAGAGCTGTGACGTCGATGGAAATCTGTTCGTCGGAGTGGGGGATGGAAAATGGGCAGCATATTTCAAGACGCTATTTTTAGCAAGTGACCATCCCGTGAACTGCCAATCCGTGTGACTTCTTTCAATCGCCATCGTGACGGTATCTCTAATGAAATCGTTTTGATGCAGCTTGGCTCCGATCCGAAAATTCCAGGAGATGCGGCGATGATTGGGTTCTTTCAAATTGCCAATCAACATCAGCTCGAGTTGATACCATGAATCGTGCAGATAAATATTATTATAAATCTGGTGCCGACCATGGGAGATTAAAAATCCAGCCAGGGCCGAACCCGATTGCTTCAACTTTGTTTCATTGCCATCGGAATACGCAAGC
>JALOPY010000666.1 GCA_025453735.1 bacterium
ACCCATGGCACCATGGATGATAATGTGCACATGCAAAACACGATTCAACTGGTGGACAAACTGCAGGATCTGAACAAAGATTTCGAGCTGATGTTGTACCCCAATGCCCGGCATGGCGTGGGTTTTCCCAAAAGAAATCATGCGATTCGGGAAAACTTGGAATTCTGGTTTCAACACTTCCTCGGGAAAAAGCTGGAAATGTAAAATCGCAATCCGACTGACCGGTCACTCGCAGTGACCGGTCAGTATTTTCAATCCCGTTTTTTAAGAAACTTATTTCTTTGATGCACATAATATGGAGTGCATTGACTGTGTCAATGCATACATCGTCGCAGACGATGCACTCCAAAATGAATGCAGATATTCGTTCACGCTCATTGGAGGAGCAGCAAGTTGACTGAATCGCCGAATGTGAAAGTGAAGTTTTTCTCCGAAAAAAACTATTTAGATATCCCCACGATACTGATCGAATTTGAAGGCAAGCGGATCCTCATCGATCCCGGCTTGAATCAGCAGCGCTACTCCATAGATCGGATGCTCGGCAATCTCAATATACCATCGATCGATGACATCGTTATTACTCATTATCACGGCGATCATTCCAATCTCACGAAACGGATATTAGCGCGTGATGATTTCAAGGGACGAATTTTGTGTCACAAAGCAACCGCAGATATTCTCTACTCCTATTTCGATATCAAGCGGCAGCCAGATCAATTTGAAAAACTCGATTATGAGCAAGCGTGCCAGTTACAAGCGTGCCAGTTATCAGACAACATTGGTGTTACGCTTTTCAATGCCGGACATGTATTAGGTTCTTCGATCCTGCACTTTTTCCTCGGTGATAAAGTGATCGTCATCTCCGGGGATTTGGGCACAAAATTTCTGCCCATTGTCCAAAAACCATGCTCCCGGTTCGGAGCAACGCCAATCGACCTGCTAATCCTCGATGGCAAGCAAGCGGGTAAAGAACGACAATATAAAGAAGATGAATATTCTTTTGGCGATGTGCTTTATTTAAAATTGAGTGATTGTTTCATGTTCGATGATGGCAATGTTTTGATTTATTCCCCGGTTCTGCAAATCCCGATCCTCATTTATTGTATTAATTATATTTTTAATAAACCAAAATATGCGAAGTGGGGCAGGCAAATCAACAAAGTCTATCTTGACACGAATCAGACCATGACAGAATTACTCAATACGTTTCATCACTATCGCGATTTGTTCGATCGGGATGAACAAGAAAATATTGCGGGGGATTCGCACCTGTTTGATTTCAGCAAATTAGAAATGACCCTGCCGCATGAAACAGACATTCATCGGTCGATCGTTATTACATCGAACCGCAATCAATTTGCACTCCTGTTCAAACATTTCAAATCATCAGAGAAAAACGATGTGCTGCTTTTGAATAATAATATCCATTACGCGCTCAACAAAAATACAGAATTGATCGATAGAGATTGCAATATCCAGATCAAGCGAATTCCATCGTTGCACTATCACCCGGACACGCAGGAATTGATCGACTGGTGCCAGGATGTTAAAAAGGGAACAGCGATAAATAACATCGTGCTTTATCATTATTGGAACCGGGAGCTTTTAGAGCAAGAGAAGTTAAAATTCAAGCAGGCATTGGGAGGAAACATCGAGCTGGTTCACCAGTTGGAAAATAATTCGATAACAGTTTGATGTGGATAATCGGCATTCCGAGGTCTAATTGGCCATAGCCTTTTTTATTCATCATTGTTTTGCCGCAGAGACGCTGGGACGCAGAGAAGTTATAAGTTTTGCGTCTCTGCGCCTTAGCGGTTAGAGAATTATTCAGGTGGAAACAATCTGCAACTATTTATCGAATCATGATGCTTTATATAATACTTATTTTTCTTTTAAAATTTCAATCAGCTTTTCCAGCGTCACATTGGATTGCTCGCCAGATTTCAGATTCTTCAGCGATGCTTCTTTTCGGGCAACCTCATCCGGTCCGAGAATGACCACGTAAGGAATGCCTTTTTTATCCGCATATTTGAATTGCTTTTTCAAGCCACCCATATCAAAAAAGATTTCAGCATTGATTCCAGCACTTCTCAAATTCTTCGCGATATCGAGACTGGCGTTGCGGGTGGCTGCATCAAAAATCGTAACCAAAACCCGGGTTTTGGTTTTCGATTCGGGCAGCATGTTCAGCTCGGTCATCACATCGATGATTCGCTCGATGCCGATCGTGGTGCCGGTCGCAGGGATATTTTGTCCGGAAAACATGCCTACCAGTTCATCATATCTTCCACCGCCGGTGAGCGAGCCGATCTTCGGCTGTTCCACGATGGATTCATAAATTGGTCCGGTGTAGTAACTTAATCCGCGCGCCAGGTAGAGATCGAGCGCATAGTTTTTTTCCGGCACACCAAGCGATCCAATCAGCGAGATCAGCTCCATGGTTTCATTGATTCCTTCGGTCCCTTTTGCTGATATGTTTAGCAAGGAAGCCACATCTTTTAAAATCGTTTCAGGATCGCCCTTGATTTCGAGCACTTTCAAAATTTTAGTAATCGCCGGCTGCGGAATCTCTCGCTCTTCCAGCTCTTGCTTCACGCCATCCATGCCGATTTTTTCAAGCTTGTCAATCGCAATGCAAACATCATTTACCCGATTGATATCGACACCCGAATATTCCACAATGCCGGTCAGGATTTTTCGATTGTTGATCCGAATTTTGAACTGCTTAAAACCCAATACCATGAGAATTTCATTGGTCAATGCAATTGTTTCCGCATCAGCAAGCATGGAGGCGCTGCCAACGGTATCGGCATCGCATTGATAAAATTCCCGGTACCGCCCCTTTTGCGGTCGATCCCCGCGCCAGACCGGCTGCATCTGGTAGCGTTTGAATGGATAGGTTAGCTCATTCTGGTACATGGCGACGACCCGGCACAGCGGAACCGTCAGATCGTAGCGTAGCGCTTCTTCTGCAATCTCAGAAATATTGGTAAACGTAACTTCTTTGAGCTCTCTTCCGACCTTTTCAATACCTGTACCGCGTTTTAAGATTTTGAAGATCAGTTGTTCGCCCTCTTCGCCCAACTTGCCGGCCAGAACATCTAATCGTTCGATCGACGGCGTTTCCAACGGTTCATAGCCATATTTTTCAAAAATGGATCGAATCGTGTTCATCACAAACTGACGACGCAGCATGTTTTCGGGCAGAAAATCCCGGGTGCCTTTGGGGATGCTCGG
>JALOPY010000667.1 GCA_025453735.1 bacterium
CCTCCATCAGTTGAATAAAAAAGTTCAGAATTGAATCATAAAAACCATTAACTTTCGGAGGTCGGATGTTCAAAACGAAATTAGCTTTATTCCCAATAGTTTTGCTGTCGCTGTTTTTAATAAATCTACCAGCCCATTCTTGCACCAATTATCTCATTTCAAAAGGCGCGTCAAAAGATGGATCAACAATGATTACTTATGCTGCCGATTCCCATGATCTTTATGGAGAGCTCTATTTCACCGCCGCGGCGGACCATCTGCCCGGCACTATGGTTGATATTTATGAATGGGATACGGGCAAATTCCTCGGGCAGATCAAGCAGGTCGCACACACCTATTCTGTTATTGGATTGATGAATGAGCACCAGGTTTCTATTGGCGAAACAACCTGGGGCGGTCGCGAGGAGCTCAAGGATCCCAAAGCCATCGTGGACTATGGCAGTTTGATGTTTCTCGCCCTGCAGCGAGCAAAGACCGCCAGGGAAGCTATCAAGGTGATGACGGACCTGGTTGCTGAATATGGCTATTACAGCTCCGGAGAATCGTTCTCCATCGCTGACCCCAATGAAGTCTGGATCATGGAGATGATTAGCAAAGGTCCTGATAACAAAGGCGCGGTCTGGGTTGCTCGTAAGGTTCCCGATGGCTACATCAGCGCTCATGCCAACCAGGCGAGAATCCGGCAGTTTCCAGTAAATGATAAAGAAAATTGTTTCTATGCGAAGGATGTGATTTCCTTTGCCCGGGATAAAGGATATTTTAAGGGCGCTGATAAAGACTTCAGTTTTGCCGATGCTTTTGCGCCGTTGGATTATGGCGCGTTGCGTTTCTGCGAAGGTCGAGTCTGGAGTATGTTTCGTCGTGCAGCCCCATCGTTGAACCTTTCGATTGATTATGTGAACGGTGTCAAAGGCGCGGAGCCGCTGCCACTGTGGATCAAGCCCGACAATAAGCTCTCGGTTCATGATGTCATGGAATTGATGCGAGATCACTTTGAAGGAACCGATTTTGATATGACAAAAGATATTGGGGCTGGTCCTTTTGCGCTGCCTTATCGCTGGCGTCCTCTCACCTGGCAGATCGATAGCGTTGAATACTGCAACGAGCGCGCGGTTTCCACGCAACAGACGGGTTTCTCATTTATTTCCCAGTCGCGCTCCTGGCTGCCCGATCCCATCGGTGGCGTGCATTGGTTTGGCGTCGATGATACGTATAGCACGGTTTATATTCCAATGTATTGCGGAATAAAAGATGTCCCTAAAAGCTTTGCCGTCGGCACCGGAACGTTCGATGCGTTCACCTGGGACTCGGCATTCTGGGTGTTCAATTTTGTTGCCAACTATGCGTATTCCCGATATAGCGATATGATCCAGGATATTCAAAAAGTTCAGCGGGAATTGGAGGGAAAATTCCTGGCCGATCAAGCTGAAATCGAAGACGCTGCCATGAAATTATTCGCACAATCCCCTCAGATGGCGCGAGAATATCTAACGGAATATTCAATAAAATTGGGCGATGCGACGGTTCAGCGCTGGAGAAAATTAGGAGAATTTTTGCTCTGCAAATATCTCGATGGCAATGTCAAAGATGAGCTGGGGAATGTCAAGCATCCGCCCTATCCGGAATCCTGGTATCGGCGCATCGTCAAGGAAACCGGCGATCATTTAAAAATGAAAAAATTAGAGCCAGTTAAATAAATTAATTAGGCGTTTATCGCTCGACATCAATAATTTTGTTGTCGATGTTGTTGCCATTTTACAAGGAGGAACGGAGCGACCAGAGTTTCACGGAGAGATTCTTTCTCAGTGTTCGCTCCGCGATCTCCGTGTCTCATTGTGAAAAAAGTTTAGCAACTTCACGCCAAAATATTTATCAAACATTGAAAAGGAGTCGTCTATGCAGGAAACTATCACACAAGCTATGAAGGTTTTTGAAGTTCCTCCTCATCGCTCCAATTTTTTGTTTCTGCTCCCGCCTTTTTTTGTAGCGAAAGCCGATGGAAAAATTTCCTTCAAAGAAATCAGCTCGATCTGCTTCAATGCTGCCAGGCTGGGGTTGATCGGTCCGCAGGATCAGAGTAGCGAAGACCTGGATGCATTCATTGAAAAAAAGGCAGAGCAATTCCAGAATAAAATGAGTATCGGTGATCTCGATCTTCTGGCAAAAGCCATCAATGAGCGTCTGGAGGCATTCGCCCCTGAAAAAGCTCATGCGATTCGCGAGCGAATTTATGAATTGTGCATCAACGTTGCCGATGCTTCCGGTCCGCTGTTTGGCGAGCATATTTCAGAAGAAGAACGCCGAATGCTGGAGCTGATTTTTAATAAGCTGGAAAAATAACTTTAGGAAGTTATTAGCGAGTTCACTCGATCATCTTTGATTTTTTGAAACGATATCAATCTTTTTCCAAACTCCAAACCAGGTGATCATTTTCACAAGTTGCCATCAACTTTTAACAAAGAATTTTTTAACTTTCTTCTTTGCCATTTCAATAATAAAGGGTTTCAATCTTCCTTTTTCACTCAAGATTGTTTTGAACAATTCTCTTTTGCTTGGTTTAGGAAAACACACGCGCCGCAACCGAGGCAAACGTGTGATTTAATTTGACTCACCTTTCTTGCAGAATTTTTATCCCTGCCAATCGCTTTCACATTGCAGGCTGAAAAACATTCGCCACAGTAATCGCATTTCTCTGGATCGATCACCGCGATAAAACTGGATTTTGCCACGCCATCGTAATAGCCCATCTGCACGCCTGCCATGATCTCACAGCAGCAACCACAGCAATTGCAGATAAATGTTGGTCGATTTCGGATGTTATCAGTTACATGCGTGAGTTTTAATTCATGAGCAAGATCGATGATTTCCAGCAACTCCTCTTTCGTTTTCTCAACGGCAAATCCTCTTCGGGACAGGAATTTTGCGCCATTGCCCAGTGAAATGCATGTCCCGTCGATGGGTACTCCTTTCTGGCATTCTTTTCCCTCATGTTGTCGCTTGTGCCGGCAATAGCACATTCCAGCCGCGCCAAAATCCGAATTTTTGATGATCTCTCTGGCGCTTTCGTAAGAGGTGATCACACTGGTAACCGGAATATGCTCCTCATAAACCAGCGATCGTGTCAACTGGGTCTTGCTGCCGAAAAATTCGTTTGCCTGCCCATGCTCAGGATCGTGATGAAAATATTCGGTCATCAATTTTGCCAGACGTTCCAGCGGCAGGTCAGTGCGATGCTTCATGAAGGTGAATTC
>JALOPY010000668.1 GCA_025453735.1 bacterium
AGAGATAGAGGCGGTTGATAGCTTGCGAAAGAATCTGACATTACTACTATTTATAATCAGTTGGCTCGCTTTGCCTTGCTGCACTGATCGGGAGCGGCTCAATCCAATTGATCCCAAAAATTCAGAGACTGGAGGACGTCCCCAGGGCTTGAAAATTTACTCAGAATATGATGAAGAGATTCTGGAATGGACTTCGGCTCAGGTGAAAAATTTTTTAGGCTATCGAATTTATCGACAAATCGGTAGCGATCCAGCCTTTCAGCTTGTTTATTTAACTCCGCCAGATTCCGCAATGTTTATTGATAAGCGCTTGCCTTTGGGACAGAAGGTTCAATATCAAATTTCCGTGCTGGGGCTTGATTTTGAATCGGAGCGCAGCGATACGGTTTCAATTATTCCGGGACCGACCACCATTTGGGCAACCGATGTTTACAACCGGCGAATTATGAAGATCTCGCACGATGGCGCTCACGAGATCTTTCAGGTTCCAGTCGATGGCTATCCATGGGAAGTTGTAGTGGATCGTGAAAAAGAAAATATCTGGTATGTCGATATTTTATTGAATCGAGTTTATTTTATTTCAGGTGATGATTATAAAATTGTTGTTTTGTTGCCGAACAGCGAGCCGATCGATATTGCGCTGGATGTTCAAAATGACCGGGTTTGGGTTGCCGATGAAGCGCAGGGCAAAATATTTGCATTTAGCAGGAGTGGCGATCAACTTTATGAGATCGATGGCTTTCTCAAACCTTCCAGGCTGGATTGTTATTTTAAAGATGGCTCTTGCTGGATAACCGATTTTAAAGCCAGAACCGTGACAAAATTGTCGAAAAAAGGCACGTTTCGAATTCAAATCAAAAATCTCATTTTGCCCCAGGCGGTATCAATCAATCAAAATAGCGGAGAATGCTGGGTTGCTGATAGCTCCCGGGTCCTGAAATTTGATGCGGATGGGAATCTTCTGACAACGATCGAGGGAGAAGTGAACGCTCCGATCGCCCTGGCAGTTGATTCAGTTAATGGCAATTGCTGGGTGAGCGATTTGAATTATTTCGGACCCCGATCGCGCTTGATCTGCTTTGATAGCAATGGCGGCAAACTTTTTGAGCTCCCGGAGTTGAATTGGCCCCTGAATTTAGCGGCAAATTCTTTGGATCACAGTTGCATTGTTGCTGAGTCTGGCGCTGGAAGGATACTAAAAATTTCTGAAGATGGGACGATTTTCGGACTGATCGAGGGATATGCTTATCCGCGCGGTTTGTATTTAGAGTCTATGAGGTGATAACGAATGAGCAATGCAAAATTGACAAAATTTGATTTTATTATATTTTCAATTGCCATAATTATGCTTCTGGTTTACCTGGGACTATATCAACAGATTTTTCCCGATGCAGGATTGCGGATGAGTCTGACAGAAACGCAAATCTCTCAGCGGGCGAACCAGGTGCTGGAAGAATCAGGGTACGAGACATCGGAATTCTCCCACAATCTATCTTTGCGCCAAAACCGCGAACAAATCCGCTATCTTCAAAAACAATTTGGACTGAAACAGGCAAATGAAATTATAAAAGAAAATACCATTCCCGTTTATTATTGGAAGATCGACTTAAAAGAAAAAGCAACGCGCCAAAACGTGATTCGCATTTCGCATGATAGTGAAGAAGAAGCGAGAGACGCAATCGAAAATGCGTTGTCAGATACAATATCATTAAACATGACGATGGATGGTGATTTGGTTCGGATGAATGTTCAACTGGGAGAAAAGGATCAAATTGATACGCTCTCTTACGAAGCGGCGTTTGCCTTTGCAGACTCCTTTTTGAAGAAGTTGCAGCCCGATCACTTTCATTCTTATGAATTCATTCCATCAAATAGCAATAATCAATTTCCGAAAGTCGAACATAAATTCGCCTGGAAAAAAAATGATCCAGTCTATGGCATGACAGAGACGATCAATATCTCAATTTATGGTCGATATCTCAATCTCTATCAGGACTCTTTTGCTATTCCCAAAGATATTGCAATTTCATCTTCAAAATCAGAGCTAAAGGAAATTCCGGTCATTATTTCGCTCATCACCATATCGATTCTGTTCATTGTTTTATTGATCAGGAAATTAAGAAAAGATGAAGTTGACCTGAAAAATAATGTCGTGCTTAGCATTATTATTTCGATTGCCTGGATCGCTATGTTGGTTCATGATATTGATATGCAATATAGCGGTAGAAATCTAATTTTAACAATCCTGATTCCAATACTCGTTACAACGCCGTTCATTTTTCTCGGCTTCCTGATGGTGAGCAGTATCAGCGAATCCGGTGCGCGAGATGTATGGGAAGAGAAGCTACGCACTTTTGACGCGCTGCGCAAACGCACGATTTTCTTCCCGCAATTTTCACTGGCAATTTTCCGTGGATTGGCGCTCGCTTTTATCTCTGCTGGTTTGTTGGCATTACTCCTGAAAATTGCATCATTGAAATTTAATTTTTATATGGATTTTGAAAAAAGCAATATCACTGAAAAAATATCATTCCTGCCTGTGATTTACATCCTTGGCGTTG
>JALOPY010000669.1 GCA_025453735.1 bacterium
GCCATCGGAAAATTTTTCTGGCAAAGTGATGATAAAAAAATGACTTTCCGACCCGATAGCCTGCTCCCCCTGACGAATTACACGATCACAATTTCAGGCAATTCGACAGATTTCTATGGTCATCCCTTCGATGGAAATAAAGATGGCAGCGGCGGCGATGATTTTGCGCTTCATTTCAAAACCGGCCCGCCCGATATGGCAGCGCCCAAAATCGTGACTGTTTATCCGCCGCAAACATCATCCAACATCGAGCTGCAGCCGATTATCAATATTACTTATAATGAAGTGATTGATTCCACATCGATGTCGGAAGAGAAGATCAAGCTGGAACGATTTCAGGATCACTCCGATGTGGCGGGTGAATTGAAACACTATGTGGTCAATGATCAAAGTGTCTTTTGTTTTTTCCCGGCTGAAAAATTGTTTTCCAATGAACTGTATGTGACCCGAATCGCGGCAGGCTTTTATGATTCCTGGGGCAATACTGTCACCGCAGCGAAATCGTATAGCTTTAAAACTTCGGAATTAGATTTGAGTATCACCTCGATCGATAATTTTGAGTCGAACACTTCGAGCAACTGGTGGGGACCGCAACAGAGTGGCAGCACGACCGGGATAATCGCTGAAAAAACAGGTCGTGATGAAAACAATGCCATTTTGAATTTGCTGACGAATAGCGCCACATCCTTGCAGCTCAATTATGGCTGGGATGCAAGCGCCAGTTCCTGGCTTATCAGACTTTACATCGCAGATAGCGCTCCGGCCAAATCAGTGCGCTTCACGAAAGATTATATTTTGCAGGCTTATGTATTTGGCGATGGCAGCGGCAATCAATTTCGTTTTTGCGTGGACGATAAGTATCCGGCTCTTGCTGCTGAAAATCATGAGGTCAGTCCCTGGTTTACCGTCAACTGGTTCGGCTGGAAGCTGGTCTCCTGGGATATGACCAATGATGGCACTGGCTCCTGGCTCGGCGATGGCAACCTGGATGGGACACTCCGATTGGAGAGCATCCAATTGACCTATAATCCTGGCAGCCCGGCGACCGGCGTATTTTATTTTGATGATGTTCGGATCGTGAAAAAAGTGCCGGTTTCGGTCGAAGCAATCGAGCCAGAGATGCTTCACCAATTTGCGCTGCTGCAAAATTATCCCAATCCATTCAATGCGGAAACGATCATTCAATATCAGATTTTTGGTGGACGACAGTCAGTGCGATTAGAGATTTTCGATATCCTGGGAAAAAAGGTGCGAACCCTGGTGAATGAAAATCAGACTGGCGGAATCTATCGGGTCAATTGGGATGGGAAGGATGATCGAGGAAAAGATGTTGCCAGTGGAATTTTTATTTATAAAATTGATGCTGGAAATTTGAATGAATCGAAGCGGATGGTATTGGTGAGGTGATGAATTGTATGGAGTGCATTGTCACAGACGATGCACTCCAAATGAAATAGAAATCAAATGAAAATTCAAAAACGCATTCTATATTTTTTCCATATTTCTTTTTTTCTTGTCTCAATCGTATTTGCCGATGAGCCTCTGATCCGATTTGCCTGGCTGAGCGATACCCATATTGGCGCTAGCACAGCAGCCGAAGATTTGCGAGAAGCGGTGCGGGATATCAATTGCTCCGCTGGAATTGATTTCGTTATCCTCTCGGGCGATGTGACCGAGATGGGCAGCAATGCCGAGCTGGAATTGGCGAAAGCTATTCTCGATAGCCTTGACAAACCATACTACATTATTCCCGGCAATCATGACACCAAATGGTCGGAATCCGGCTGCACAAAATTTGCTGCGCTATGGGGGAATGATAAATTTAATTTTGAGTTTGAAGGCTATCGTTTCATCGGAATGCACCAGGGTCCGCTGATGCGAATGGGCGATGGCCATTTTGCCCCAGAAGATTTGCGCTGGCTGGATTCAGCGTTGACGAATTTACCCAATAAAAATCATCCATTGATTTTCATCACCCACTACCCGATTGATGTTTCGGTAGCAAATTGGTATGAATTTCTCGATCGTGTGAAAAAATATAATTCCAAAATCATTTTATTCGGACATGGACATCGCAATAAAATCTATAGCCTCGAAGGCGTCCCTGGCGTAATGGGCCGATCCACGTTGCGCCGGGATCAGCCCCGTGGTGGTTATAATATTGTTGAGATAAACAATGATAGCATGTTTTTTTCTGAGCGAAAAATTGAGGAAATTTCTCATCAAACCAATGATTCAGATCCTCTAGAAAAAAATGCCAGCAATCCCGCCATGCTCCATGCTCCATGCGCTATGCCCAGCGCCTGGCATAAGCTATCGCTCGCGCATCACGATTTTCGCACAGACCCGACAGCTTACGACCGCCCCGATTTTTCCATCAACCAAAAATATCCACATGTCAAAATCAAATGGACATTCGATACTGAATACATCATTGCTTCCACACCTGCTGTTTGGAAAGATTATGTGGTCGTGGGAAATAGCGCCGGATCGGTTTATGGATTATCTGTAAATAATGGAAAAAAACAGTGGACTTTTCAGGCAAAAGGGAGTATATTCTC
>JALOPY010000670.1 GCA_025453735.1 bacterium
CCAGGAACCAGAGAAGATCGGCACGATGATCGACCCAGTGCCAGAACGGTCTGTCCAGATGCTTCATGACCATCAGTATGTAGGGGCTTTCGCTTATATAAGCGTACCCGGTCGTCAGCCATTGACCTTCTTCTCGCCCCATCTTTCAGTCGGTGGCAATGTCAAATACTTTCGCAGCACATTAGCTGGCTATGATGCCGATGCGTTCGCTTATGACCTCGGGCTGCTATTCCGCACCCCTCGTTTTCATTTGAATACCGGATTGTTCGATTACCTGATAATTTCCTTGGGGGCATCCGCGACGAATTTTGGGAATGCCGTGACTTTTATCAATGAAGCAACGCCGCTGCCGCAGACTTCGCGCGCCGGAATTGCTGCGAATCTGGGTTCGCATCATGGTTTTCAGCTCGGCGCTGATCTGGACTACCGAAAAATCCGGGACGAAGATGGCTACCTGACGTTCGGATCGGAAATTTCCTGGCGCCAGTTGGTTTCGCTGCGCATGGGATATAGCTGGGAGGATAACCTGCTCGGGCATTTTGTGTTTGGCGGTAGTCTTCGATTTGATGATTTTATTTTAAGTAATAATCTTATTGGAAGAAACAATGCGCTGCGGCTTGAACTGGCAAGCAACCAGAATAATGATCTGCTGGATTCGCCCTATCATGGAACCATCACCCACCAGCCGATTGGTCCAGAAGCGTTTCGATTATTCGAGCCAGCTTATGACAAGTACGTTGAAAGCGATAGTGTCATTTTGAAATGGGAATTGACGCGCGATCCGGATTTATATGATGATGTTGATCATTGGATCATTGTGGACAAAGATAGCTCAAAGCTGGCAAACATCGTTGTGCTTTCACAACAGAACAATTCCGATGTTCTTGTTCAAGTCCGGGATTTGCCGCTTTTT
Source organism: bacterium (assembly GCA_025453735.1). GTDB lineage: Bacteria > Zhuqueibacterota > Zhuqueibacteria > Thermofontimicrobiales > Thermofontimicrobiaceae > JALOPY01. The sequence goes on from JALOPY010000670.1 coordinate 914, forward strand.
GTTAATCAAGCGACAAATCAGACTCACCTTTCGCTTGAAAATTTAGAGGTGGGGGATTATTTCTGGTCGGTGCTTGCCTATGATAAAGATTTTCATTTTCGATTTGCTAAGCTTGACAACCAGCGCATTGCGAAATTTCATGTCACCGCGCCTGATCCTCGGGTCATCGCGATTCATTTTGATCACAGCGAATGGATCACGACAGATGATTACCAGGGAATCCTTCAGTTTACGGTTTGCAATTTGGGCGATCAATTAGCAAAAAATTTGACATTGTCAATTTTTGATTCGCTGTCAATTCAAGGTTCTGTGAACAAACGTGCGCTCATTTATCAACAACCGCTGTCTGATTTAGCGCCCGGGGATACGATTTTATTTCAAACGGAATGGAGAACTCCGTTCAATGGCTTGCATGATATCGTTGCTAAAATACATGATTCGAAAAATCAGGATCAAATTGAAAACCAAAATAGCAGCGCTTTTTACACTATCCCAAAAGGAAAATTTTCAACGACGGATACATCAATTATCCAGCAGCACTATCAGGTGATTTATGATCTGCCTTACGTGGGAAAAATATTTTTTGAGAGCAACAGTGCAGAGGTCAGGGAAGAATATTTTCGCTTCTGGACGATCGAGCCGCCATTGGCATTGTTTGCCAAACGATTGCGAGAAAATCCTTCGATTCGAATTTATCTGCAAGGCACGATCGATCCGAATTCTGACGAGCAAGACATCACGCTGGCGAATTCCCGCGCCAACGCCGTCATGGAAACATTGCATGAGCTCGGCGTGAATCTCGACCAGATGGAGATTTTAGAGGGTGAGAAGCTGCCGCTGCGAAAAGTTCCCCAGAATCCTGAAGATCGGCGCTGGGTTTATGAAGAGCGTCGCCGGGTTGATATTACAACGGATAAAGTTTCAGAGGAATTATTGTTTAAACCGCTGCAAACAATTTATATTGAAAAGACCGATTCCTCCGTTGTTTTCGATTCGGACATCATTGGTGTCGTTCCATTGAAATCTGGAAAAATATATTTGAGCGCCGATAATTTAGCCGATTCTTTAGCCCTTTCCAAATTTAGTGATGGATCAAGCTTGACAGCGCCGGTAAATTGGCTATTGCCGCAGAAAGAAGCAAATGGATTGAGCAGTTGGCTGGATAAGAAAGGAAGTTATGGCCTGACATTGACTGATTCACTGGATCGCAAGTTTAAAGTGAAACAGCAAGCGACAAATTTAGCGTCGGAGGTGATCGGACGTGAGCGTCGATATTATGTGCTGGCAAATTTTGCATTAGCCAGCGCGTATTATGAATTTTATTGGACTAATTTATTGAACACCATTCCCTACCTGCTGGAAAATCCTGATACCCGAATTAGTTTTCAGGGGCATGGCTGTGCTGTTGGTCCCGAGGCAATTAATATGGCGTTGTCGAAGCAGCGCTCTCAATATTTTCATGATAAATTTTTAGCCGATGTGCGGCAGCGCTATCCGGAATTATATGACAGGGTGAAACAGCGTGTCGATCTACCGAGAGGCACAGGCGAGACAGAGCCGCTGGAATTTCGAAACGAATCGGGAAAGCAGGTCATCCTTGGAGAGAATGAAAAACCACTGGGACGGCAACTGAATCGAAGGGT
>JALOPY010000671.1 GCA_025453735.1 bacterium
TTGTGAACGATTAATTGAAAGGAAATGAGCGATGAAAAAGATGAACAAATTAGAGAGAGACCTGTACAAGGTCTGCCTGAAGCATCAGGCGAGTTGTAACCAAATTGGCAATGCTTTGAAAACTGTGAGGTCGGCATTATCGACTGAGCTGTTCTATCAGAAGCCGAAACGGTCACGTAAAATTAACTCAGTGGCAAGCGATGACCAGATCAAAAGTTTTTTCCAGACGTTTGACGGTCACAATTGGACGCTATTCAAGGTTTTGGCGCAATTGATTTTTGATACCGGGATACGAAATGATGAAGCCAGAAACATCCTGATCAACGAAATCAATTTTAAAGAACGCTTGATTTTGGTTCATGGCAAAGGGACCAACGAAAGTGGCAAACGTGATCGACTCGTTTCGTTTTCGCCCTATATCGGTGAATTGCTCAAATTATTTATTGCGAACAATCCTGGCAATATCTGGCTGTTTCAGAATAATAAAAATAATAAGCGCCAGCCATATTCAGCCCGGAGATTCCAGCAAATTTTTAAGCAAGCCCGCGAACAAGCGAATGTTAATTTCAAGCTGGTTCCTCACAGTGGACGGCATAGTATTATTAGCGAATTTACCAACGCGGGGATACCAGACCCCGCAATCATGGCTCAAAGTGGCCATGAATCGCAAGCGGGATTGGCTCGGTATCAACATCTCCGAGTGAATCAGTTCCAAGCTGAATTTGATACTGTCCGGCAAAACTTTTGGCAGAGGGTACTATAACAACGCAGCCGCCTGGCTATAACCAATACTCCGCAGTTGCGGAATCGCTCATTTCCCGGCTGGGCGGCTGATTTAATTTTAGATTTACGAATGACGATTTTAGAATTGGGGTGAAACAATGAGCATAGCACCATACTGGAAGGCATATCAACATTATACCCAAAAACTAATGACATGGAGAGCGACAATGAAGTTCGATCAATATCAAAATAGCTGTGAAACAACCGCGATCTATCCGGATCACGGCAAAGGGAATCCGATTTATCCGATCCTGGAATTAGCCGGCGAGACAGGTGAAGTAGCGGAAAAGCTGTTGCACCTGGTTGCGAAAGAAAACCAGGACGATGTCCTGTGCATCGCATTGCGCTTAATTTTGCGCGTGGGGCGCATTGCTGAGGGATTGAAAAAGGCGATGCGAGATGATGATATGATTATCACCAATGACCGCCGCGATGCAATTTTGGGGTCGGTGTTTCAATTGTCACGGCATAGCAGCGTCATTGCGAAGGACGTTTTAGCTGGTAGTATGCCATTTGAACTGGCGCCAACCTGGGAGAATATGAATCTCCGGTTTTCTGATGGCATTGGCGAGGAACTGGGCGATTGTCTTTATCCGATTGCCAGCCTTGCCTCGGAGTTGAATCTGGATCTCCAAAAAATTGCCACAAATAATGTGGCAGATTTAGCGGACAGGATGGAACGCTGCGTCATTATGGGCGATGGCGATAACCGCTAATTGATAAATTGGGGTGTGCACTGCATTATGGAAATCATCGACAAAATCCCGATAAATTGTTGTATTGAAAACTTTTTAAATCGTTACCATCAGCAGCAGGTGCAAATTCCTGATGCTGATCTTCGGCGCTGGGTGTTGGCTCAGGCGTATTATTATGGTATCAAGATCGAGGTTGTAAAAAAAGTTGAACAGCGGGCTTAAAACTGCCCTTTATGAGGGTTTAAAATGGTAACAGTTAGATTAACCAAAAAAGTGGGGCGCTTGCCCCAGGGAACAATTGGCACGATTTCCAATTCCGACCATGCCAACTATGGCGTGGGCAAAGATTTTGAGCACGGGATTCAGTTCCCGCATAAAATAGCTTTTTACGTGGATGGGCAGGAATGGTCGATCCAAAATAATTTATTGGAAGCGGTTCCACTGCCAGCAGCGAAACAACCGGAACGCCAGAAACCGAAGATGCAATTAGTGTTGATATAAAAAATACGAAGGGATGAATTATGAAATACACCGAGACCGTGACCATCATGTGTCCCAATGGCGCCATCATTCACGTAGAGAAAATTCAGGAATTTTCTCTACGTGCATTGCTGCCACGTGAATTGTTTCCCCGTGATTTTTTGCCACGGGGACGGCGAACATTAAAACAACGGATCGCAACCGCGCTGGTTCGGGTCGATCCATTTCAGCACCGATAACGTGCACCGGCTGGCGGCACTTCACTCGCAACAGCAACCTTCAACCCGCCAGCCAGTGCCAATTTTTCCGAGGGGAATAATGGGAGTAAAAAAGATAGTCAATAGTAATCGGCTGCTGGTGAAAAACGGCAAGCTGATTGTGGTGGATCAGGCTGGTAGAAAATATCGGCGTTTCAATCGGCTTTCCGCCCCGAATAAAACGGAGATTTTTGAGCGGCAACGGTTCAAATTAACCGTGATCCATGCGATTGCCATTAATATTTTTATCATTATCGTTCTGATTTTAACCATATTATCAAAATAAATGGGAGTAAACCGATGATCGAAGTCAAAGTAAATGCCAAGCCGGTG
>JALOPY010000672.1 GCA_025453735.1 bacterium
CGCCAATCGGGAAGATCATAGCCGCATCAAGCAAATGATCATGGAGGGCAAGATCACCGAACGGGATTGGAACCAGCCCAATTTTATTCCCGAAGGAATTAAGTCCGCGTCATGGAAGGAATTCAAGGATTCGCACGCCACCATTCAATTTCGTTTCCTGACCAATCCTAAAAATCTGGAAAAAAGCATCACCAATGATAAAAATCATATTGCATTTTTAAAGTCGTATCGCAGCCGCACCCGCCAGGAGCTTGCCCAGCCGTTTAACACGGATTTCCGGGCTGGCGGTCCTTTTAATCGGGAGATTTCCAAGGAGTACGGCAAGCCGTATGATACATTATTCATGCGAATGTTATCCTGGAGCGCCTCGAATAAAGAAGGTGTATGGGAAGTCTATATTCCAGGCTCCACCATCAAACCAGGCTCCACCATCAAAGGCGCGTTCCGCAAGCGAGCGTCACAAATTTTGAAAACGCTCTGGGGCGAAACGCCAAAAACGACCGAGGTGCTGAATCGCATTTTTGGCACCCAGGGCAAGCGAGGGTTGGTATTTTTCTCCGATGCCTATTTAGCTGATCCGGAAGTTCCGAAATCGTCCTGGTGCGCGATGGATAGCGTCAAAATGGATCCTGCTACCGCGCAGCCCATCGAAGAGGCAAAAGCAGATTATCTTTTTGCTTATGGCGAAAATCTCTCGTTCCAGCTCCGGCTGGATCTGCAGGATATTGCTGAACAAGATCGGGAGGCATTCTCATTGTTGAGTCAGCTCATTCAAGACTTCCATCAGGGCGAGATTCCATTGGGCGGCGAAAAGACCAATGGCATGGGATGGGTTCAGGCTGAAATGACTGCGCTGGAATGGCAATCGGCTCAGGATGATGGCGTTTCAAAGAAATTATTCGGTACTCGATCGCTTGAGAAAAACGGAATCTGGCATACGCTAAAACTGCATGGAGATGCGGTACTGTCATTTTTTGAATCCAAAGAACCGGTGCGCTTCGATGCCAATCGGCTGCCCAAAACGCCGCCGAAAGCTGCGCAAGGTTTTATTTCCCATCGCTCATTTGGAGGATTTTGCGGCACGCTGTCCCTGGAAGGTGAGGTTTTAACGCCGATCAGCGTTTCGGAAAGCGGTGAGCCGTCATTCCGAATTATCAAAGATGGCGAGCACATCAATGGCTGGGATTTTTTCTCCATTGCCCCGGCCGAAGCGTCGCTGCGTGGCGATGAGAAACGTTATGCACTTCCGGCAAAAAGTATTCGAGGCATGGTGCGACACATTTATTGGCATCTTCGACAAGCCAGATATTGCCTGGTTCAAAGTCCCATACCCGTATGGCAACTGGCAGTTTCTCGATGGCGGGTGGCAGAACATTCCCAAAACTCCGGCTAAGATTTTGCAAATTGGCGACGATTGGAGATATTTCCCACACGCGCCGCTGGCCCCGATCGTTCAAAAAATCGACAAGTTCGAGCCGGATACGGTCAAGGCAAGTTATATGCGAGCTATTCTTCCGGGAGCAACATGTCAATTTACCATCCGTTTCTGGAATTTACTGGAAGAAGAATTGCAGCGATTGATCTGGTGTCTGACGCTTGAGGATGGACTGGCGCATAAAATGGGTAAGGCAAGGTATTTAGGATTTGGCAGTTTAAAATTGAAATTGCTTGATAATAGCTTTATCATTAATTGGGAACATCGCTATGCTGGCAAAGCCAAAGAGAGCTGGCAAACACCAATAAAAGCAGCCGATTGGATCAATCCGAAAGTCATCGCCAACTATGATAAGCTCCACGAGGCGTTGAATGCTAAGCAAATTTGATTGGTTGCGTCGCTGTCGCGATGGCGCTGAGCTGTTGGCAACATTGCAATATTTTTCCGACGATCCAGAATTTGATGCATCACAATTAGAACCAGGGGGACCGTTATCCGCAATTGGGAATTTATGCCAGCGCTGTCGGGTCTATGGTCCCGCTAAAGAGAAAATCAAGCATACCCGATATTGTCGATTTTGTGAAAAAATTATAATGCGAAAAACAGAAGCTGCCTCCAAATCATCTCGCGCCGTGGTGCTTTGGGGGAACGTCAATCAAATCTCCCGGCGGCTTCGTGAGAGCGAGCACTCCGCAAGCCTTTTCGGAATCTTTCTTCACGATGATCAACACTTTTTAATCATGATGCATCGCCAGCATCTCAAGCAGTGGCTCCAGGATCTGGTGATTTATTCAGGATTAAGCTTGAAAGGACTGTTACAAATCTTTCCGTCGATTGGGGAATATCGCAATCTTCATATCGGCGATTACCTGACCTGGGCGATTCATCATGAAGCCACATTTTTAATGGATCAACTGCGGGTTCGTTTTTACACCGATCCCCACCAGGTGATCAATCCCAAAAAGCGGGAGCAAGAAGGATTGCTCACTTACACCATATCCGATTTCATCAGCATGCTGGATATGGCTGAGGTGTTCAGAGCCAGGCTTTATCCTCAGCAGCAAAAAGAGCTGTTCGATCTTTTGAATTTGAAAGATCCAAAAGAAGAGCAGTTCTACTGGGGTCGTTTCCTGGGGCAATTGCCGCAGGAGGCAAAAGATATGCTAAGCGCCTGGAAAGTCAGGCAGTGGTCGCACCAGCAAACAGAATTTTTTTATCAATTGATTCGTTATGTTATCTTGCCTCAATCGAATTAGCATCAATCGCTACCTGATCGTGTGGCGGGTGAATAGCTCATTGGCGTTTATCCCTGGTTATTTATCACTTGAGTTATCCCGGGTGATCGGCTCCATCATTGCTCAACGACTGCCTTCCAGTGAAAAAACTGCCTGGAAAAAGACGCTCGATCCATTGATCAAACACCACGACGCCTCCAACAAAAACCGACGTCGAAAAAGTGTACCAATTCCCGATGTCGCCTGGCCTATTAACTCGACATTGCTGGTCTATCCGGGCAAGCGGACGTATGGAAAAGATGAGTTAATTTTCTGGGAATTGAAACTGTTTGGCGAGCACGCGGATCATGGATTATTTTTAGAAGTCATCCTGCCCGCGATGGAAGAAGCTGGCTTCAGCTCCGATCCGAAATGGAATCAAAAAAATCGGCTGTGGGGACATTTTGATATTCAGCATATTTTCGCGGCGCGAGGCAATGGCTGGGAGCCCGTTGTCCAGGATGGGAAATTAGACCTGCGCTATCGGGCGACTCCCTTCCAATGGTGCGAAAATTTAAAGCTCAAGCCAACCTCCAGCTATCATTTTTCCCGATTGAACTGGATGAGTCCCTTCGATTTCGTCGATGTGGTTTCGAATTTGGGCAAATTCGATTTTTCGATCAAGCACCTCACGCTGCTCGTCAACAATGCGCCCACCCTGCCATTGCTTTTATTGAGCCTCATTTTTCGGATCGACGAGCTGCTGCATGGGCGATCGAAAATTCTGGAAAATGTAGGAGAATTTTTATCCGAGGATGAGCGCAAAACATTCCATCAATCGCTCGAAAAAATCTCCCGAATCTCGATGGATAAGAACAACATCCGACAGGCGCCTACCAATTGGCCCGGCAGGTATTTCGGTGTCCAGCAATTCAAGGGCATTCCTCGTGCAA
>JALOPY010000673.1 GCA_025453735.1 bacterium
ATTCTATGAGTATTCTATCTCAAATGCGCTTATGATTAGAAGAATAATATACTCATTAAGGCTTAAAATTTCATACTGATTCCATCGCTCCAAGCGATGGAATCAGTTTCCGTGATCACCTCACTACTGAAATTTCTAACCTTATTGAGTATATCAGAAGATTGCTTAACTCCGCTTCGTTCCGTCCGTAATAACAGCGCTTTGGAAATATCGGGAGTTTTCGTTCAGACACTAACTAATAATTCAATCTTCCTCAACAATCAGAATATCAAAACTGGCAAATTTAAAGCTGGCATCGATGAAATCGGCTTTGATTTCCAGTGAAAACAGCTCGCTTTTCAAGGTTGAAAAATTTATTATCTCTTTTTTTCCTTTTAAACCATCAAGCAGAACCGTTTTAAAGTCTTCGCCATTTTGATTACACTTGCAATCGATGGTTTTTATGACCTGGTTGTTTTTTGACGTCAATGCGCCGGAACTGTAGTGGATCAGTTTGTCCTTTGCCGAAAGGTTCAGCGATAAAATAAACAAACAGCACAAAAACAAAATCAATGAAATTTTGTAGCTCATATCCCACCCCGCGAATTTGGCAAATCTTATTCCCCTGGCAGTCGCTATCAATGACTTTTTTATCCATCATTTCGTGCTTAAAATATAGCGGATGATTGGCGAATCTGCGTAAATTCGATGCGGGCAAATAAGAACATCGCTTCGCTAATCAAAGATTCATCGTCTTTTGGAGAGCATCGATTAATGAAGTAATTCCCTGCAAGGAGAAACAGAGGAAGCAGAGTTTGAGGACTGTGAATTAATTAGTGCCTGAATGAAAACGAGTCAAATAAAAAAAATGCGCTATCATTGCGATCCGCCAGTTGGCGGAGAGGGAATCACTTGAATTATTAACACTGCACAACAGGATTGCACGCCCGAGGCGCACCTTCGTCTTCGTCTCCGCCATTTGGCGGATCCTCGCAATAACAGGAATATACCAAAAGCTGGAGTTTTCGTTCAAACACGAATTAAGTTACTCATTAGTCAAAGTATTCTTGCCGTGCTATGATCAGAAGGATTATTCGTAACTGGGACAGTCATTGGGAGCAATTCCAAAAAGTTGCTAAAAACCGTTAAAACGATTTCAAGCGTCTATTGGCTGCTCACAAACACCATGATAAATCATGGTGTTTGTCTCAATGCAATTTGAACTAACACCATAATTTTTTATGGTGTTAATTTGAAATAGCAATGTCGCATTACCAACTTTTAGGATTTGCACCCCAGTCATTTAATTCACGTGCTTTAATTCATCGATTCGGCTTCTCAAATCGTTCTGCGTATCGTTTAAAAAAGCGATGAATATCCCGAAGCTATTGTCCGCGCTTAATTTTTCTTTGATCAACTGGCTGAATGCATCCTGACGTAACTGCCTTAACTTTTCGATTGAGCGATAGCATGCATCCACCGATGTATAAGCCTTGATTTGATGCTGAATCTCCATGATCTGGTTATAAAATGCATCGATTCGATTTTTCTTGCGGTGCCGATTCCATTTTGCGAGCGTGGTTACGCCACCGACAAATGCGATGAAAATTGAAAAAATGAATCCGAGCAATTCCGCATAGCGCTCAAAAAATGAGGGTTGATCCCGCTCTAAATATGCCTTTGCGCCAGGGTGCAACGGAAATCGCAAGCTAAGTGGATCGAACTGTTCGGTGAGCTGGCTGAGCAATTTATTGTTTAGATCGATAACGAGGAATTGCTTATTATTTAAAATGGCGTGCATGAAATCATAGACGACGTGATGTTTGATATCCTTTCGTGTCAATAATACAGCATCAATCGCAACAGTCAGCACTGGCTCTTCGGGCAAATCAGAATAAATATTTTTCGGAATGATATAAGGTTTCGCCATAGGATATTTTAAGCAGAATCCATCGGCGGTGGAGCCCTTCCCCGCGAGCGAATATTCTCCGAGGCTGAAAATTTTTCCGCCGTGGCTGATGCTTTTCTCAATTCTCGTGTTGTTGAAGCCAGTCAATAAACAGCAAATATCTATTGAATCAGATAGCATATTATCTTCAAAACTGACATATTTTTGTTTGTATTGAGAAGTGTCGATTCCAAATTCTTTTAGCAAAATTTTTGTCAAATAAGCTGTTCCGCTTTGTTCCGGATCCATGGCGACTTCACGACCAACGATTAAATCTCTCAGAGATTTCGGATTCAGTGCATCTTTGTAAATGATGAAAAATATTTGTGAATAAAGCGGAATGACGCTTCGAAGATTTGAGAATTGTTGTGCACCTTCAACACTTGATGCTGGATGCAAAGGAAGGTCATTTTGTGATATGGCGAATTCTGCCAATCCTTCGGAAAGTATCCTGCAATTATTTATCGCGCTGAGCTTGAGGGAATCGCCATCAACGACAACAGGCTTTGATAGCACACACACATCGTAGTGAGTTTGTTTTTGAAGAATTTCGGCGATGTGCTTTCCAACATCATGGTATGATGTGCCTGATGAGCCGGCTGCGATACGATATTCGACTCGCTTGTTAAAACAACTATAAAAACAACACTGAAGCATCACGACTAGAGATATTACCAGTTTAACAGAAATTTTCGGTACCATTTCAATACCCTGGTTTGTGCTTTTTTCATTATCTTCAAAGAGCGTGTTGCAGAAATATAACAATATTTTTTTTAAAGTCAACTTAATTTTGCAGCGGCATGACTTTCTGGTTGGAGAAACAGAACGTAACCTGTCTTTCGTAAGGATGCAAATGCTATAGGCGAGTTTTTTCTAGCAAAATCATTGCGAACGGATTGTAACAGGAAAAATATTTACGGACAAAACAAAAGGGCAAGATTGAAACCAGGGTTGGCTGCA
>JALOPY010000674.1 GCA_025453735.1 bacterium
CTTTTTTCAAATTCAATTTATCGACGAGCTTAATTCCTTCCCACACTAATTTTTCATCATGAGTGGCAATGCCAACATAACAGCCATTGGACAGCAATTTTTCCATAATATATTGAAAAGTGTTGTTCACAATTTCGTCGTCTTTGTAAACAACCTCTCGTTTCTCCCAATAATACGCGCCTTTGCAGAGACGCAAATTGGCTCGATGAGGAATCACTTTGTTTACATCATCCACGACACGCCGCATGTAGGATTGAAAAACCGTGCCGACATTTGAGTATTCCTTCTTTAAGCGTAAATAGATATCAATTGTACCATCAGTACAGGAGGAATCTTCCATATCCATTCGGACAAAGCTATTGATCTTTTTAGCTTCTTCTAACAACGATTTTATATTTTCATAACAAAATTCTTTATCAAGCTTGAGTCCCATGTGGGTTGGCTTGACAGAAATATTCGCATCCAATTTCTCTTGATCGATCACTTTTAGCACTTGCTTATAAATTTCAACTGCTTTTAAGACATCTTCTTTTACTTTTTTTTCTTCACCTAACAGGTCAATCGTGGCGCAGATGCTCTGCGCGTTTAAATTTTTCACTTCTCGTACTGCATCATCCAGCGTTTCTCCAGCAATGTATTGACGAGCAAAAATCCCAACAAAAGGTTTTGGAAAATAGGGCAGAATTTTTGCAATCAGATTGTTGAACCAGATCATTGAAGCCTCCCTCATAAGTTTGTATATTTTGAAACTGTAAAAGTATGTGAATTGTATGCGCGAGAATAATAATTAGCATAGGTAGAAGCAACCATAATTGGGCGTTGACCACCTCAGCGGAACTATAGTGATGTTGATAGCAAATTATTTCATTCATCAATAAAAGATAATAATTTATTTTATTCAAAGCAAGTAATTTTCTGAAAATTAAAGTGTGCAATAACGCTGTTGTAAGGAAGATGATTAGTAGCAGTAAACAAAAAACGCATCGAAAGTATCTCGATGCGTTTTTCGCTAATTTCAAATTTGACAATTATATTTTTGTCTTTGCAGATTTTTCAGCTTTCGCTTTATCGCCGCAGCATCCTTTTTTATCCATCTTCGCCGCGTCGGAGTCGCTGCACTTATCGCAGCCTTCGCACTTCTCATCATGCGCCTGAACTTTTGCTGCTTTCATCGCCTTCTTGATAGCAGCCTTGGGATCTTTTTCAAATGCTGCTTTGCATTTTTCGTTACAGAAATAATAATCTTTGCCCTCGAAGCTCGACTTCAGCGCCGTTCGTTTATCCACATCCATCCCACAGATCATATCTTTGGTCTTATTCAGGTATGCATCCGGGTCTTTTTTAAATTTTTCCTGGCAGCCGTTGCAGAAGAATTAATATTCTTTTTCATTGTAAGTAAATGGGCCGGCTGCTTCAGATTTCAGAACAGTTTCACCGGAAACCGGGCAGGTAATCGTTTCGGCTTTTTTACTATCATCTTTTTGTGCCACGCTAATATTTGATAGCAAAGTTACTGAAAATAAAACAATCAAAACTCCGAAAAATAATTTGGATCGCATATCTTTCTCCTGTTAATTGTAATTGAGTTGAATTGAATTTCATTCATTCATAACAAAATATATTCCACTTTATAATGCGAATTTTGTTTCTTGTTTTTTAATAGGCTAGTCTTTTAATTCAAAAAATTTAAATAGAATGTTTATGGTTTTGTAGAATATTCCACAAAAAATTTGTTCAATATTGCTCAAAATGATTTCTCTTTTTAGCATTATTTTTATTTGACATTATTGAATTATTTTGATATATTCATCATTCAAAATCGGACCAAAATTAATTGTGCTTAGTCAGTTTTCAATTTTTATAGAATGTGGAGTGCTTTGACTGCGTCAAAGCATAAATTGACGCAGTCAATTTACTCCAAAATCTAGTGCAAGCGAAAAAAATAGACAATTCAAGAATTCAAAGTGACTAGATAGTATTAACCTTTAGCTGACAATTATCCTTTCATTCAATTTGAAAAGCAGGAAGAACCATGGTCTCACAGAAGAAAAATCCTTTGCTTTATACTGAGCTGAGCTCCTGGTGGTTGCTCTTTACTCCCACGGAAGAGTATCAAGAAGAAGCAGCTTTCTACACAAAACTTTTCGTGGAAAAATCAGCATCACCTCCTCGCACCTTGCTGGAGCTTGGCAGCGGCGGAGGGAATAATGCGTCATTCATGAAAAATAATTTTCAAATGACCCTGGTCGATCGGTCAGAAGACATGATCCAGGTGAGCCAGAATCAAAATCCCAAATGCGAGCACATCATCGGGGACATGCGAACGGTGCGACTGAATCGGCTTTTCGATGGCGTGTTTATCCATGATGCTGTAGCGTACATGAAAAGTGAACAAGACCTTTACGATGCGATGCGAACAGCTTATGTGCATTGTCGTGTTGGTGGGATCGCTCTTTTTGCTCCGGATTTTGTTCGCGAAACTTTTCAGCCATCCACGTCGCATGGCGGGATTGATGGAGCTGGAAGGGGAATTCGCTATTTAGAATTCGCTATTTAGAATGGACTCATGATCCGGACATAAATGACAGCGCGTATGTTGCTGAATTTGCGATTTTGATGCACGAGGCAGGCAAAGAAACTGAGATCAGGTACGATCGCCATGAACTTGGCTTGTTCAAACGGTCGACCTGGCTAGCGCTTCTCGAAAAAGCCGGCTTTCAGGCAGAAATTGTTAGTGCGACTTATGCCGGGGGAGGTGAATTGTTCATCGGCAAAAAATCATAGGACAAAAGAATTATTGAACCATGGGGAGTGCCGCGCGTGTATGCGCCGCAATACATCGCATCAAGGCGATGTGCTCCTCGTGCTTATTTTAGGGAGTGATATGCTAAAAGAACTCATTCAGATTCTCAATCCAGGCGCTTTCTTTTCTCGGGAAAAAACAAAACCGACCATCATTTTATTGCTCGCCGCAATTCTGCCGACAATCCATCTTTATTTCGGCTCGATCGCTTTTGCGAACAAGACGTTCCCTTTCCTGAGCAGCTTTGGCGCATCAATCTATATGTTTCTCTCCTTTTTTCTGCTAATGGGAATTATTCCGTTATTCATTATCCTGTTTGTTTTCAAAGAGCCGTTGCAAGATTATGGCATTACTCCGGGAGATTGGCGCAAAGGATTGCCGCTGGCGATTTTTCTCACGATACTTATCGCCGTTTTGTTGCTGCTTCCATCATCCCAAACACCTGATTTCCGCGCGACGTATCCGTTTGATAAAACTGCCGGGGATTCTACATTATCGTTTATTCGATTTGAATTGCTGCGAGGAATGATTTTCTATACTGCCTGGGAATTTTTCTTTCGCGGTTTTATGCTGTTTGGTTTGAGGAAATATGTCGGGGATTGGCTGGCAATTTGTATCCAGACCATTCCATCCTGCCTGTGGCATATCGGGCTGCCGATTGGTGAAATTTTGTCATCGATCCTGGCTGGAATTCTGTTTGGAATCATCGCAATTCGGACGAAGTCGATTTTCTGGGTTTTTGTGCTGCATTATTTCATCGGATTGTTGCTGGATTTATTTATTGTCATCAGCTAACCTGGGCGAGCCATTACCAAAAAGCCCGACCGCGAATTTCGCGAATTCCATCAATTACGCTAAATCTTAATTCGCGCCATTTGCAAAATTCGCGAAATTCGCGGTCAAAAAATTTTTTAGAAGTTCAATAATCAGATTTTTAATTTTGGAGTGATATGTCAGCAACAGCAGACGCCAATAATCCGGTCGCCAATCCGGAAGCCATTGTGATTTCAGGAAACACTCGTTTTACCATTCTTACTTCCCAACTGATTCGAATGGAATGGGCTGAGGATGGTCAATTTGAGGATCGAGCGTCGTTTGTTTTTATCAATCGAAATTTGCCCGCGACTCGATATAAAAAATATTTTCAACAGCAGTGGCTCATCATTGAAACAGAAAATTTAATTTTGAAATATAAAACAGCCAGAGGAGAATTCAATCCTGAAAATCTCCTCATTCAATTTGATTTGAATGACGAGAAAAAAATATGGCGACCGGGCGATATGGATGATGGAAATCTTTTCGGCACGATTCGCACGCTCGATGAGGTGAAGGGCGCAACATCACTCGAACCCGGAATTCTGTCCCGCAATGGCTGGGCTGTGATCGATGATTCAGAACGTCCCTTGTTTGACAATAGCGACTGGCAATGGGCGATTTCCCGACCAGAGGGAAATCGACAGGATTGGTATTTTTTCGGCTATGGTCATGATTATAAAAAAGCGCTCCATGATTTCACACGCGTGGCGGGGAAAATTCCGCTGCCGCCTCGCTTTGCATTTGGCGAGTGGTGGTCTCGCTATTGGGCTTACACCGATCAAGAGTTGAAACAACTGGTGCATGAATTTGATATTCATGATGTGCCGCTCGACGTCTTGGTCATCGATATGGACTGGCATGAAACCTTCGGCTTGCGCTGGCATCAAAAACAGCGCGATCAGGCGGGGCAGCGATTGGGCTGGTCCGGCTATACCTGGAATAAAATTTTATTCCCGGATCCGAATGGATTCCTCGCCTGGTGCAAAAAACAAGGACTGAAAATCACGCTCAATTTGCATCCGGCTTCCGGGGTTCAGCCTCATGAAGAACAATATCCAGAAATGGCGCGGGCAATGGGCATCGACCCTGCGACGAAAAAGTATGTGCCTTTTGATATTGTCGATAAAAAATTTGCAGAAAATTATTTGAAAATATTGCACCATCCGATGGAGGAGCAAGGCGTGGATTTTTGGTGGATCGATTGGCAGCAGCAACCCACGACCAAACTGCCGGGCGTCAATCCCTGGGAATCCCTGGC
Source organism: bacterium (assembly GCA_025453735.1). Taxonomy (GTDB): domain Bacteria; phylum Zhuqueibacterota; class Zhuqueibacteria; order Thermofontimicrobiales; family Thermofontimicrobiaceae; genus JALOPY01. The sequence goes on from JALOPY010000674.1 coordinate 4,878, forward strand.
ATTCCAGCCTTATTTCACTGCGACTGCGTCGAATGTCGGGTATGGCTATTGGAGCCATGACATTGGCGGGCATATTCCCGGCGAGGTCTCGCCCGAGCTTTATGCCCGCTGGATTCAGTTCGGAATTTTTAGCCCAATCCTGCGCACCCACACGACCAGAAATCCCAATGCGGAGCGACGCATCTGGGCATATCCAACCGATTATTTTTTGATCATGCGGGAAGCAGTTCTGCTGCGTTATGCACTAATTCCCTATATTTATACCGCATCCAGAAACGCTTATGATACCGGCGTTTCGATCTGCCGCCCCATGTATTACGATTTCCCGGAATCGGAAGATGCCTATCTTTTCAAAGATCAATATATGTTTGGCGATGATCTTCTGGTAGCGCCCATCACTGAACCGATTTGAGAAGAAACAATGCTTTCCACGAAACAAATCTGGCTGCCCGATGGCGATTGGGTGGAATGGTTTACTGGCACGAAACTTCAGGGACCAGGAATTTTTGA